>CALFXR010000185.1 GCA_937958475.1 uncultured Mesorhizobium sp.
GCAATACCGCCCGCCAGATCCAGCCCGAGGCCGACGGCTGGGAGGAGTTCTAGAACTCCGCCATGTCATGACGGGCCGCCCGATGCGAGGCGACCCGTCGCCGACGCGAATTGACATCGGTCCCGGCGCACGCCACTGAGTGGCGTCGTCCGGGACCTCTTCATGCCTGAGCTTCACATGAGCGCCGGCGAGATCGCCGCCTTCGCCGCCGCCGCGGCGCTGTCGGGCGCGGTCTCCGGGCTGCTCGCCGGCATCTTCGGCATCGGCGGCGGTGCCGTCCTCGTGCCGGTCTTCTACCAGTTCCTCACCGCCCTCGGCGTCGACGAGAGCGTGCGCATGCACCTCTCGGTGGGCACGTCGCTGGCGATCATCATCCCGACCTCGATCCGCTCGTTCACCGCGCACAAGGCGCGCGGCGCGGTGGACATGGAGCTGCTGAAATCCTTCCTCGTGCCGGTGCCGGCCGGCGTCGTCGTCGCCTCGCTGATCGCCGCATCGGTAACCAGCGGCCAGTTGCGGGCGATCTTCGCCTGCATCGCCCTCGTGGTCGGCCTCAGGCTGGTGTTCAATCGCGAAAACTGGGTCATCGGCCGCGAGATTCCCCGGAATCCGGTGCGGGCCGTCGTCGGCTTCGTCATCGGCCTCCTGTCGACGCTGATGGGGATCGGCGGCGGCGTCATGAACAACACCTTCATGACGCTGTTCGGCCGGCCGATCCATCAGGCGGTGGCGACCTCGTCCGGGGTCGGCGTGCTGATCGCCATTCCCGGTGCCATCGGCCTGATCTGGGCCGGCTGGGGCGATCCGCGCCTGCCGATCGCCTCGACCGGCTACGTCAACTGGATCGCGGTGGCGCTGATCATTCCGGTGGCGCTGCTGGTGACGCCGTTCGGCGTGCGCATCTCGCACTGGCTGTCGCGCCGCCATCTCGAGATCGGCTTCGGCCTGTTCTGCCTGTCGGTCGCCTCGCGGTTCTTCGTCAGCCTGCTGTAGGGCCGGCGGTCACTCGCGCAGGATCATGCGATCGCCGCGCACGTCGAAGCCGGACAGCGAGCCGAGAAAACTCATGCCGAGCAGGGTCTGCTCCAGCGTTCCGGCCTCGGCGACGAGCACCGTCATGTTGCGCCGCACGATGGTGCCGACGGCGATCTCGCCGGCCGTGAAGCGCGCCGCGCGCGCCAGGCCGTTGGCCGTCTGCACGGGGATGACGTAGTCGAGCGTCGCCGGATCGACGCCGACGGCGCGGGCGTCGGCCGCGGAGAGAACGGTCGTCGTCGCGCCCGTGTCGACGACGGCGTGCACGGGGACGCCGTTGATCGTGATGCGCGCCTCGAAGTGACCGTTGCCCGCCTTCAGCAGCGAGACCGCGTTGCCGTCGGACGAGACGGACAAGGGGCTCCCGGGAACGAGGCCGGCGGTGACCCGGCTGACGATGTCCTGCAGTTCATAACGATACTGGTAGCCCGCCGTGAGGGCGAGGATGATCGCCGCCCATGCGGCGAGGCCCCTGACGACACCGCCCAGGCGGCGTCGCGATCCGAGGATGCCGACGGCGATGACGGTGCCGAAGATGGAAAGGCCGATGACGCGGGCATAGCGGTCGCCCTGGCCGCCGAAGCCGGGCTCCTGTGTGGCGACCAGGAAGACGAAGCCGGCGACGAGCGCGGCGAGGACCAGCCAGAAGCCGCCGATGCGCATCTCAGCCCGCGGCCCCGCGTTCGCGCATGAGGCGCGTCCGGCGCGTCTCGCGCCGCGGCTTGCGCTCGACGGTCTCCAGCCGGGCGGGAAGCTCCGCCATGATGGTGCGCCGCGTCTCCGGCGCCATGACGATCCACGCCGAGATCTCCTCGCGCGTGCGACCGCAGCCGAAGCAGTAATTCGTCTTCGGATCGATCGAGCAGACGAGAATGCAGGGCGATTCGATGGACAAGGCGCGCGGTTCCGATTGCACGATCCACATGGGTCAGGACCTGGGTCAATGCAAGGCCGGCAGCCCGGCGCGACCGGTCGACCTTGTACTTTTGCCAGAATTGTGCCGTGGCGGCGATCGGTATATGAGCGGTGCCGAGCATTTGGAGACACGCGCTGCAATGACAATCACGGGCCTTCCGTTCGACGACTTCCGCGCGCTGTTCCCGCAGCTTCCGGGGCCGGACGAGGATGCCGCGAACGCCGTGCGCCGGGATTTCCAGCGCATGCGCAAGCCGCATTCGTCGCTCGGACGGCTCGAGGAGATCGCCGCGTGGCTGGCGGCCTGGAGCGGCAGGGCGCCTGCGGTGACGCGTCCGCTGGTCGCGATCTTCGCCGGCAATCACGGAGTCACCCGGAACGGCATCTCGAAGCGCAGGCCGGAGGAAACCGCCGCGATGGTGGAACTCTGTGCGGCCGGCGGCGCGGCCGTGAACCAGATCTGCATCGCCCACGATCTCGGCCTGAAAGTGTTCGACCTCGCCCTCGACCTGCCGACCGCGGACATCACGGAAGAGGCCGCCCTCGACGAACGCGCCTGCGCGGCGACGATGGCATTCGGCATGGAGGCGGTGGCCGGCGGCGCCGACCTGCTGTGCATCGGCGATCTCGGCGTCGGCAATTCGACGGTTGCCGCCGCCATGCTGGCGGCGCTGTTCGGCGGCGGCGGGGCGGACTGGATCGGGCCGGGCGTCGACGGCGAGGACGAACTGACCGCACGGCGGATCGCGGTCGTCGATCTCGCGCTCTCGATCCATGCCGGCCGACTGAACGATCCGCTCGAGGTGCTGCGCCGGGTCGGCGGGCGCGAGTTCGCCGCGATCGCCGGCGCGATCCTCGCCGCCCGCATCCAGCAGGTGCCGGTGATCCTCGACGGCTTCGCCGCGACAGCGGCGGCCGCGGTGCTGTACGCCATCCAGAACGACGTCCTCGACCATTGCCTCGCCGCGCATGTCTCGTCGAGGCCCGGACACCGCGATGCGTTGGAGCGGATGGGGCTGCGCCCGGTGCTCGACCTCGGCCTGTCGCACGGCGAGGGGACCGCCGCCGCGCTTGCCGCCGGGCTGGTCAAGTCCGCCGCACTCGTCCATTCGGGAATGGCGGCGGCGCTGCACTAGAGCATTTCCGGCGAACATTGGGTCGCTCTGTTTCCCGATGGTGAGGCGATCCGCCAGGAAGGCGGCGAAGGTCGATGTGGTGCATCGACCAAGTCCGGCTGACGAAGCGGGCGCCGCGCCAGCGGGAAACCCTTCGGGCCGGACGAATTCGGGCCAGATCCTTCGGTCTCCGGCTCGGCCGATGTACCACATCGACCTTCGCCGAAGCCCTCGACCCTGACCCGAATTGGTCCGGCAGAGTGATCCAATGTTCGCCGGAAATACTCTAGCCGCCGTAAGCTTCAGCGGCCGCCGGCGGCGACCTTCCGCGTCGGCAGGGCCGGCATGTCCTCCATGACCCGCGTCGGCGGGAAGATGGCGATCGCCTCGGTACCCTCGCGCAGCTTCGAGTTGAGCACGAACTCGCCGTCGTGCATGGCGAGGAGGCCCTGGACGATCGGCAGGCCGAGCCCGGTGCCCTGCTCGGCGCTCTTGATGGCGATGGAGCCCTGGCCGAAGGCCGACAGCACGACGGAGATCTCCTCCGGCGGAATGCCCGGACCGTCGTCGACGACGGCGAGATACTGGCCGCCGCCGGCGGTCCAGCCGACCTTGATGCGCACTTCGCCGCCGGACGGCGTGAACTTCACGGCGTTGGAGAGCAGGTTGAGCGTGATCTGGCGCACGGCGCGCTCGTCGGCGAAGAGCTTCGGCAGCGACGGTTCGAACTGTTCGACCATGCGGATGTTCTTCTGCCGCGCCTTCAGTTCGGTCAGGTGGCAGCAGTCCTCGACCACGGCGGCGAGCGAGATCGGCTCTTCGTTGAGCTGGTAGCGGCCGGCCTCGATGCGCGAGAGGTCGAGGATCTCGTTGATCAGGTCGAGAAGATGCCGGCCGGAATCGTGAATGTCCTGCGCGTACTCGCGGTAGGTCGCGTTCTCCATCGGGCCGAGCACTTCCTTGGCCATGACCTCGGAGAAGCCGAGGATGGCGTTGAGCGGCGTGCGCAACTCGTGGCTCATCGAGGCGAGGAAACGCGACTTGGCGAGGTTGGCGTCCTCGGCGCGGCGGCGGCCCTCGTCGGACATGGACTTGGCCGTTTCCAGTTCGGCGATGAGGCCGTCCTTCTCGGTGCGGAAGGACAGCAGCATCAGCGCCGACCTGTTGAAATGGCCGGCGACGTAGTCGAAGAACGGCAGCGACACGACGAGCAGTCCGGCCATGATCGCCTCGACCGGTTCGCGCAGATTGCCGCCGAGCAGCGCATAGGCGGCGACCGGTATGGCGAAGGTCACGCGCAACGCGCCGCTCTGCGCCGAGGCGATGATGGCCGTCGCCGCCATCGCCAGCAGCAGGACGACGGCCTTGACGACGGCGAACTGGTCGACCCCGCAGGGCGAGCAGCCGAGGGCGGCGAAATAGGCCCACGCCAGGCCGGTCACCAGGTGAAATGCCAGGAACAGCCGATGGGTGATCGCGACGTCGACCTGCGACGTGGCGGTGCGGTCGACGCGGCGGGCATAGAAGGCGAGGCTGGTGTAGCAGGCGACCGCGATCAAAGCCCAGACGAGGATCGCGCCGCTCATGCCGACGAGAATACCGCCACCCGCGATGACCAGCACGAGAAGCGGAATGGCGGCAGCGCTGGTGACGACGGTGCGCGCATGCAGCTTCAGCAGTTCACGGTCGAATTCGGGGTTTCCCGCGCGTTGCGAAAGACGGTCGCGCGTGCGCCGCACCGCGCGTGCCACGTCGCTGTTGCGATGGGCCTTGGTGCGGTCCACAATGAATTTGTCTGCCGTGTTCATGTCCGGCAACGGCATGAAAGATATCTGCTTTTTCGATCGATCGAGTTCCCTTCGAACGCTAGTCGCGAATGATTAAGGTTCTCTTTGCCATATGAGTCGCTTCTTCGGTGTCCGCGACGGTGAGGTGCGCGCCCGGCGGGCGCGGAGCGGCTTGCGGATCGTCGCCGACGTCGTGCTGGCGGTCGTCGTGCTTGGTCTCCTGGCGCTGGTCGCGGCCCGGTTCGGAGACGGTCCGGCGATCCGGATCGAGGGCAAAGCGAGCGTGGTCGACGGCGATTCCCTGGTCATCGCCGGCGAACGCATCCGGCTGAGGGGAATAGACGCGCCCGAACTCGACCAGACCTGCCTGCGCGACGGGAACACGTATGCGTGCGGACGCGATGCCCGCGAGGCGCTGGTCCGGCTGGTGGGTTCGCACCCGGTCGCCTGCGCCAGCCGCGAGAAGGACCGCTACGGACGACTGGTGGCGGACTGCCTTGTCGAGGCGAGCGAACTCGGCCGGGCGCAGGTGGCGGCCGGCTGGGCCGTGGCCTACGGCGACTTCCAGCGCGAGGAAGCGGCGGCGCGCGCCGGCGGCCGGGGCATCTGGTCGGGAACGTTCGATCGGCCGCGCGACTGGCGCGAAAGCCACGGCGCCGCGGCCGAGGCCGAACATGCCGGGCCCTGGGCGATCGTCGCCTGGCTCCGTGCAATCCTCGGCTTTCCTTGATATGCGGTCATGACTGTCCAGAACGGGAGGTATCCGATGAAGCTTTTCGACGGCGGCAAGGCGCCCAATCCACGGCGCGTGCGCGTGTTCCTCGCGGAGAAGGGGATCGAGGTGCCGCTGGTGCCGGTCGACATGGGCGCGATGGAGCACAAGAAGGAGCCGGTCACCGCGCGCAATCCGCTGCAGCGGCTGCCGATCCTCGAACTCGACGACGGCACGATCCTCACCGAATCCGTGGCGATCTGCCGCTATTTCGAGGAACTCCATCCTGAGCCGGCGCTGTTCGGCCGCGGCGCGCTGGGCAAGGCGCTGGTCGAGATGTGGCAGCGGCGCATGGAACTGAACCTGATGGCGGCGGTGGCGCAGGCGTTCCGCCACATCCATCCGGCGATGAAGGAGTGGGAGGTCCCGCAGATCCCCGAATGGGGCGAGGCCAACAAGCCGAAGGCGGTCGAGTTCCTGCAAATCCTCGACCGCGAACTCGGCGGGCGCGAATTTATCGCCGGCGACGACTACTCCATCGCCGACATCACCGGCATGATCGCCGTGGACTTCATGAAGCCGGCGCGGATCGCAATGCCCGGAGACCTGACCAACGTGATCCGCTGGCACCGCGCGGTGTCGGCGCGGCCGAGCGCTGCGGCGTGAGGCCCGTTGGCTGACGAGCCGGAGGCGCTGGCGGCGGAAGCGCGGGCCTGCCGCGTCTGTCGCGACGCGCCTTCGGGGCGAGCCCTGCCGCACGAGCCGCGGCCGGTGCTCGTCGTCTCGTCGCGGGCGAAGATCCTGATCGCCGGGCAGGCACCGGGGACGCGGGTGCATGCGAGCGGGATTCCCTTCACCGATCCGTCCGGCGACCGGCTGCGCGACTGGCTGGGGGTCGACCGCGCGGCGTTCTACGATCCCGGCAACTTCGTAATCCTGCCGATGGGCTTCTGCTTTCCCGGCCTCGACGCGGCCGGCGGCGACCTGCCGCCGCGCCGCGAATGCGCGCCGCTGTGGCGGGCGCGGCTGATGGCGGCGATGCCGCAGATCGACCTCGTGCTGGCAATCGGCATCAACGCACAATCGTGGCATCTGGGCGCAGCGCGGGGGGCCTCGTTGACCGAGACGGTGCGCGACTGGCGGCGCATCTTCGCAGCGGGCGACCGGCCCGCAATGCTGCCGCTGCCGCATCCTTCCTGGCGCAACAGCGGCTGGCTGAAGCGCAATCCGTGGTTCGGAGCGGATTTGCTGCCTTTCCTCAGGGAGCAAATCGCGCATCGCATCGAACGGTCTTATTAGAAGCGGTGGCCGGTATTCGGCCGTGTTGGGAGAAATATTTTCTTGCCGTGACGGTCCATGGCCTTCACAATCGCAACACTATTCCAATCGGAGCCGAACATGGACCGCCTCGACCGAAAGATCCTGCGCCTCCTGCAGGAGGACGCGACGCTCGCCGTCGCCGATGTCGCCAAGAAGGTCGGCCTGTCGACGACGCCGTGCTGGCGCCGGATCCAGAAGCTCGAGGAGGAAGGCGTCATCAGGCGCCGGGTCGCGGTGCTCGACGCGGAGAAGATCAACGTCCGGGTGAACGTCTTCGTCTCCATCCGCACCAACTCGCACAGTCTCGAATGGCTGCGACGCTTCTCGGAGGTGATCCAGGAGTTCCCCGAGGTCGTCGAGTTCTACCGGATGAGCGGCGACGTCGACTACCTGCTGCGGGTCGTGGTGCCCGACATCGCCGCCTACGACGCGTTCTACAAGCGGCTGATCGCCAAGATCGAGATCCGCGACGTGTCCTCGGCCTTCGCCATGGAGCAGATCAAATACACGACCGAGATGCCGCTCGACTACATGGTGCTCGACAAGGAAAGCGGTTCGCACGCGGCCTGAGCAGGCATTGCCGCGCCAGCGCTACTTGAGGAAGTCCCAGGGCGACGATATTTGCGGCGCCGGGACGTCGCCTTCGCCGTCGGCCGGCGCCACGTCGGCCCGGCCGATGCTGTAGCCGGCCTCGATCACGGCGACGCCGTCCATGATGAACAGCTGGGTCTTCTCCAGGCCGGGACGGATGCGCCCGCTGATCGAGACGAACTCGTAGCTCTGCTTCATGCGGTAGGGCGCCGCGGCGGTGACGTGGATGACCTGTTCGGGCGGCGGCTGCGCCATGTGGCTGCAGGCGCCGGCCCACGGGACCAGCATGAACTCGTAGACCAGGTCGCCGTCGCGGTCGACGGGCAGGGCGTATCCCTTGATCTCGACGGTCTCGCCGTCGATCGTCCAGGCGAGCCGGGCGCCGTCCGCAGCCTTCCCGCCGGTGGCCGCGCCCTGAAGGGCGGACCACGCGATCGGGCGCGCCTCGGCGGAGGCCGCCAACGCCGGCGAGGCCAGCATCGGCAGGCATGCGGCGAACGCCAGGGAAAGGCGAAGGGCATCGGGACGCGACATGGGCACCATTGAATGCCGCCCGGGCGGACTCGTCAACCGCCGCGCCGCGCCGGGCGGGGACGGCGGAGCCGTTCGAGGGTTCTCGAGTCCGTCAGTTCGCGCACGGCATCGGTGCCGATCCAGCGCGCCGTGCGGTCGCCCGACGCGGCGAGCCGGCGGGCCAGCGCCAGCGCCGGCTCGTGGAGGGCAGGGGAACGCTTGCCGACCTGGCGCAGCGCCCAGTTGACCGCCTTGCGCACGTAGTTGCGCGGATCGGTCGCGTGCCTCTCGATCAGCGGCAGCCACGCCAGGAAACCGTCGTCCGGCGCCTTCTTCCGGTGCACCGCGGCCCAGGCGATCATGGCGAAGGCGGCACGGCGGACGAACTCGCGTTCGTCGGCGGCGAAGGTCTCGACCAGTCGCTCGGCGTCGGGGCACTCGGCGAAGAGGTCGGCGGCGTGGTCGACGATCTCCCAGGAATCGAAGTCGCCCGCCCAGGCGAGGGCCTGCCCGAAAGTGACCGAGCGCGGTTCGTCGGTAAAACTCGCCAGCAGGCGCGCCTCGCGCCAGCCGCTCGCCCAAAGCGCCTGCGCGCGCTCGTGGTCGCGGCCGATCGCCCTGGCCAGCGGGCGAAGGACGGCGTTGGAGACGCCGAAGGCGCGGTCGGCGCGGATGCCGTAGCGCGCCATCCCGGCGCGGTTCTTCTCGGAGGCAAGCGCGCCGAGATGGGCGAGGATCACCTCGACCGTGGCGTCGCGCCCGAGACCGGCCATGGCGATGCCTACTTCTCCAGGCGGGCCAGCAGCGACGAGGTATCCCAGCGCCGTCCGCCCATGGCCTGGACGTCCTTGTAGAACTGGTCGATGAGCGCCGTCACCGGCAGCCTGGCGCCGTTGCGGTCGGCCTCCGCCAGGCAGATGCCGAGATCCTTGCGCATCCAGTCGACGGCGAAGCCGAAATCGTACTTGCCGGCGTTCATCGTCTTGTGGCGGTTCTCCATCTGCCACGAGCCGGCCGCACCCTTGGAGATGACCTCGATCACCTTCTCGATGTCGAGCCCGGCGCGCTTGCCGAAATGGATGCCCTCGGCGAGGCCCTGGACGAGGCCGGCGATGCAGATCTGGTTGATCATCTTGGTGAGCTGGCCGGCACCGGCCGGCCCCATCAGCCCGACCATGCGCGCATAGGCGTCGATCACCGACTTCGCCCGGGCGAAATGTTCCTCCGAGCCGCCGACCATGACGGTGAGCACGCCGTTCTCGGCGCCGGCCTGGCCGCCCGACACCGGGGCGTCGAGGAAGCCGAAGCCGCGGGCGTCCGCCTTTTCGGCGAGCTCGCGCGCGACTTCCGCCGACGCGGTGGTGTTGTCGATGAAGATCGAGCCTTTCTTCATGGCGCTGAATGCGCCGGAGGAGGGGCCGATGGTGACTTCGCGCAGGTCGTCGTCGTTGCCCACGCAGGCGAAGACGAAGTCCTTGCCGTCGGCGGCGTCGGCCGGCGTCGGCGCGCTGCGGCCGCCATGCTCGGCGACCCACTTCTCGGCGCGCGCCGCGGTGCGGTTGTAGACGGTCACGTCGTGTCCGCCCTTGTTCTTCAGGTGCGCGGCCATCGGATAGCCCATGACCCCGAGGCCGAGGAACGCAACAGTCGCCATCTTCGAATCCTTTCAGTCGTCTGGACGCGGTTCATACCGCACTGCGCGAACGCCGTCAGCGTTTCAGATGCCGCGTGATGCGCCGCTCGATCCATTCGGTGGCGTGGCGCAGCGTTTCGACCAGCACCAGATAGAGGAGCGCGGCCCAGACGTAGGTCTGGAAGTCGAAGCTGCGCGAGAAGGCCAGACGCGTGACGCCCATCAGGTCGTAGACGGTGATGATGGCGACGATGGCCGAGCCCTTGATCATCAGGATGAGTTCGTTGCCGTAGGGGCGGAGCGCGACGATCAGGGCCTGCGGCAGGATGACTTTGCGCAGGGTCTGCCATTTCGTCAGGCCGAGCGAGGCCGCGCCTTCCCATTGACCCTTGCCGACGCTCTCGATCGCGCCGCGGAGGATTTCCGCCTGGTAGGCCGCCGTGTTGAGCGTGAAGGCGAGCACCGCGCAGTACCAGGCCTCGCGGAAGAACGTCCACAGGCCGATGGCATCGAGTTGCGGCCGGAAGCTGCCGAGGCCGTAGTAGATGAGGAACGTCTGGGCGAGCAGCGGGGTGCCGCGGAAGAAATAGACATAGCCGTAGGCGATGCCGCCGATCACGGGGTTGCGCGACATGCGGCCGGCGGCGACGGGGATCGAGAGCAGCGCGCCGAGCAGGGTGGAGATCACGACGAGCGTCATGGTGACGCCGAGGCCCGAGGCGTAGGTCGGCGCGTAGCGGCGGAAGAGTTCGGGGTTCCACGCCGTGACCAGGTAGACCGCGAGCAGCACGCCCAGCAGGATCCACAGGCCGACGAGGACGTGACCGGCAATGCGCGTGCGCGTCCAGTTGCGCGCGATGGGCGGCGGCGGCTCGACGGCCGCCGCTTGCGAGGCCGCCACCGTCATCGCTTCACCTCCGAGCGGCTGACGGAACGCTCGACGGCGTTGATGCCGAAGGAAGAGATGATGGCGAGCACGAGGTAGATCAGGCAGGCCAGTCCGAAGAACAGGAAGGGCTCGCGGGTGACGCGCGCGGCGATGCCGGTCTGACGCAGGATGTCGGACAGGCCGATCGCAGAGACCAGCGCGGTATCCTTCAGCAGGATCAGCCAGAGGTTGGCGAGGCCGGGAAGCGCGATGCGGACGAGTTGCGGCAGGACGACCAGCCGCATCGTCTGGAAACTCGTGAGACCGATGGCATGGCCGCCCTCATACTGGCCGTGGGGAATGGCGCGGAAGGCGGAGAGGAAAACCTCGCTCGCATAGGAGGAGAAGACGACGCCGAGCGCCACCATGCCCGAGACGAAACTGTTGACCTCGATGGTCGCCGTGGGGTCGGCCAGCTGGACGAGGCTCTGCAGCCCGATCTGGACGCCGTAATAGACGAGGAACAGCGTCAGCAGTTCGGGCAGGCCGCGGAAGATCGTCGTGTAGATGTTGCCGGCAAGACGGAGCGACGGCTCGTCGGACTGCTTGGCGAGCGCGACGAAGAAGCCGATCGCCAGGCCGATCGGCAAGGTCGCCGCGGCGAGCGATATCGTGATGAAGACGCCGTAGGCGATGTCGTCGAGCCAGCCGTCGGGACCCCAGCTTATCAGCGTCAACATGCTCTGCATCGGCCCGGGCAGCTACCTGTGTCGAAAGAAGGAGGAGGCGGCGGGAACGAGCCCGCCGCCCGATGCGCATCAGCCGCCGTAGACGTCGTAGCTGAAGTACTTGTCGTTGATTTCCTTGTACTTTCCGCTCGCGCGGATCGCCTGGATGGCCGCGTTGAACTTCTCGGCCAGAGCGGTCTCGCCCTTGCGCACGGCGATGCCGGCGCCTTCGCCGAAGATCTCGACGGGCTGCGGCGAGGGCTGTCCGAGGATCTTGCAGCAGGCGCCGTCCGGCGTCGCCAGCCAGCCTTCGAGCACGCTGATGTCGTCCTCGACGGCGTCGAGGCGGCCGTTGGCGAGATCGAGCAGGAACTCCTGGCTCGTCGGATAGCCCTTGACCTCGGAATCCGTGTAGGTCTGCGTGGCGTAATTGAAGTGGGTTGTCGAGGTGGCGGCGCCGATGGTCTTGCCGGCGAGGCCCGCCTTGCTGATTTCCTTGATGTCGCTGTCCTTGGGACCGGCGACCGCAGACGGGGTGTTGTAGTACTTCTGCGTGAAGTCGACCTTCTGCTTGCGCTCCTCGGTGATCGACATGGACGCGATGATGGCGTCGAACTTGCCGGAGATCAGCGCGGGAATGATGCCGTCCCAGTCCTGGGTGACGAATTCGCACTTCGCCTTCATCTCCTCGCAGAGCGCATTGGCGATGTCGATGTCGAAGCCGACGAGCTTGCCGTCGGAGGTGAGGTTGTTGAAGGGCGGATAGGCGCCTTCCGTGCCGATCTTCAGGTTCAGTTCCTGAGCCTGGCTCGCGCCGACGGACAGTGTGATCGCGGCTGCCGACACGGCAAGTGCGAGACGCTTGTAGATACGCATGTTGTTCCTCTCTGTTACGGACGCCGGCTCCATACTGCTTGCCCGCGCGCGTTTCGCGCTGCGGTCCCAGCGTCCAGTGAGGTCGATATTCCCACTGTTTTCGCGGAAAAAGCAACCGCATTCCTTGAATGCGGGCAGGCGGATGCACGATTCGGGCAGGCGCCGACCGGCCTTTCGCAAGGACGCGGCGACCGCGCTCAGCGCGTGGTGGCGCCGGGCTGCGTGCCCAGTCCCGTCGACCGCTCGATGAAATCGGCGATAGCCCCGATGTCGTCGAGGGCGAAGACCGGCAGGGCGGTGTCCGCGACCTCCATGTCGGCGGCGATGGCGACGATGCTCGGATCGCCCGGCGCGAGCGGCGTCGTTTCCTTCGCGCTGCCGCGGCGCAGTTCCATCTTGGCGTGGCCCTCGCGCTTGTAGCCCTCGACCAGGACGAGGTCGCAGGGCGAGAGGCGCGCGAGGATCTCCGCCAGCGAAGGCTCGGGCTCGTCGCGCAGTTCGTGCATCAGCGCCCAGCGGCGGCCGGTGACCAGCGCCACCTCGCGCGCGCCGGCACGGCGGTGGCGAAAACTGTCGGTGCCCTCATGGTCGACGTCGGCGTCGTGGTGGGCGTGCTTGACGGTGGCGATCGTCCAGCCGCGGCCGGCCAGCTCGGCGACGAGGCGCTCGGTCATCGTGGTCTTGCCGGAATTCTTCCAGCCGGCGACGCCGAACACCCTTTGCGTCATGGCGCGGTCTCCCCGAGCAGGCGGGCGGCGGTCGCCAGATCCTCCCGCGTGTTGACGTTGAAGAACGGATCGACCGCGCCGCCCGGAAGTTCGATCGGGTCGAAGGACACGGCAGCATATCCGGTCGTTTCGAGGAAACGCATCGCCCTGTAGGTCTCGCCCGCCTCGAGAAATCGCCGGAGTCCGCCGGCGGCAGCCACCGGCCACAGGGCGTCGACGGGGTGGATCCTGTCGCCGGATGCGGCGACCGCCAGCGATCCTTCCCCGGATCGCGCGGCGGACAGGCGTTCGACCAGATCGAGCGGCAGGAACGGCGTATCGGTCGCCACGGTGACGAGACCGGTGACGCCCGGGAGGGTCGCGGCCCATTCGAGGCCGGCAAGAACGCCGGCGAGCGGGCCGAGGCCGCCCGGCAGCGTGTCGGGCAGGATGACGACGCCGGGCAGGCCGAACCGTCCGGGATCGCCGTTGGCGCTGATCGCCAGCCGGCTGACCTGGGGCACCAGGCGCGATGCGACGTGGTCGACGAGGCGGCGGCCGGCGAGGGCGAGCAGCGCCTTGTCGTCGCCGCCCATGCGCGTCGAGCGGCCGCCCGCGAGGACCAGGCCGGCGACGGCGCCGTTCATCGATCGGCCCCGCCGGACTTCGCCAGCCGCATGATGAAGAATGCGGTGAAGATCGCCGCCGTGGAGGAGAAGAGCATGACGAAAAGCAGCGGATAGGGGCCGCTGTCGGGCGCCAGGAGCGCGCCCGCCAGGACGGAAAGCAGTGCCCCGCCGCCGATCTGCAGGGCGCCGCCGAGACCCGATGCCGATCCGGCGAGATCGGGGCGGACGCTGACGATACCGGCATTGGCATTGGGCAGCGTTATGCCGTTGCCGACGCCGAGAAGGAGCGCCGGGCCGAAGAGCGACAGCGGATGGTACAGGCCGAGGGCGAAGAGGCCGATCGAGATGAGCACCCCGACCGACGCGATGACGCCGCCGGCCAACGTCATCCTGTTGACGCCGACGCGGCCGGAAAAGCGTCCCGACAGGAAGTTGCCGACGATGTATCCGGCCGAGATGATGCCGAAATAGACGCCGTAGCCCGAGGGCGCGAGGCCGAGCATGTCGGTGGCCACCAGGGGCCCGCCGCCGATGAAGGCGAAGAAGGCGCCCGAGGTGAAGGCGGCGGTCAGGGAATAGCCCCAGAAGAGGGGCGACCGCAGCAGGGCCGGATAGGTGGCGAACTGGGCGGCCAGCCCCGACGTCCTGCGCCTGTTGGTTTCGCCGAGGTCGAAATAGACGAACACGGTCGCGACGACGCCGAAGGCGAGGGTCAGCACGAAGGCCGCCTTCCAGCCGTAGATCTCGTCGAGGAAGCCGCCGATCATCGGGCCGATCATCGGCACCACGGCCATGCCCATGGTGATGTAGCCCATGCGGCTGGCGGCTTCGCCGGCGCCGACGGTGTCGCGCACGATGGCACGCGACAGGACCATGCCCGCCGCGGAAAACGCCTGCAGAAGCCGGCAGCCGAGAAGGACCTCGATGCTCGGCGCGAAGATGGCCGCGACGGTGCCGACGAGGAAGACCAGGAAGCAGACGAGCATGACCGGGCGCCGTCCGAAGCGGTCGGAGGCGGGGCCGATGAAGAGTTGCAGCACGGCCGTCGCACCGAGATAGAGCGAAACCGCGAGCTGGACGAAGGCGTAGTCGGTCTGGAAATAGCGCGCCATGCCCGGCAGGGACGGCAGGAAGACGTTCATGGTCAGCGAGCCGGTCGCGGTGGCCAGCACCAGCGTCGTGATGTGGGGCGGTGAGCCGCGATCGAGATAGGTCGGCGCCATGTCCAGTCCGTCCGCCCCGGTTACATGCCGTCGGGCGCCATGGCCGGGCTGGTGCTCTCGGCCGCCGGTCGCTGCCTGCCGACGACGCGCTCGCGATAGAGGGTATAGAGCCCGGAGCCCACGACCAGCGTGGCGCCGACGGTCATCGCCATGTCCGGCACGTCGCCGAAGACGAGGTAGCCGAGCGCGATGGCCCAGACGAGCGCGGTGTAGCGGAACGGGGCGATGAAGGAGATGTCGCCGATGCGCATCGCCAGGATGATGAACTGGTAGCCGATGACGAGCAGCAGCGCCGCGCCGGCGAGGAGGCCGGTCTCGACCGGGCGCAGGGGCGACCATCCGCCCATCGGCTGGATGAGGAGCAGTCCGGTGACCGCCACCGCGGCGGCGGTCACGGTCGAGACGAGCATGGTCGGGACTTCGGCCGGAATGCGCTTGGTGGAGAGGTCGCGGACGGTGCAGAAGCCAACGCAGACGAGAGCCGAGATCGCATAGACGTTGAAGCCCTCGAAGCCCGGGCGGACGATGACGAGCACGCCGAGGAACCCGACGGAGATCGCCAGCCAGCGCCGCCATCCGACCGGTTCGCCGAAGACGAGCGCCGCACCCATGGTGACGGCGAGCGGCAGGGCCTGGAGAACGGCCGAGACGTTGGCGAGCGGCAGGTGCGCGAGCGCGACGAGAAAGCCGACGGTGGCGCCGGCTTCGCCGACGACGCGCAGCACGACGTTCTTCTGCAGCGCCGAGCGGGGAATCGACAGCGCACCCCTGTACCAGGCGAGGGCGCCGATCAGGAGCGTGGCGAACAACCCGCGCACGAACATGACCTGGCCCATGTTCATCGCTTCCGACGCCGTCTTGGTGATGGCGTCGTTGACGGTGAAACCGGCCATCGACACCGCCATGAAAAGCGCGCCGCGCATGTTTGGGGAGAGGGACAAAGGCTCACCGGAGGCGGTTGGTACTGCAGGTTGCATGTATCACCGGACCGGCAAACCGCAATGCCCCTTCCACTGGGCCAGCCGACGGCCCGGTGCCGCGTCTCCCGGCGCGCCGCGGGCGGTTACTGCGGGGTCAGCAACTCGGTGCCGTTGCCTTCCTTGCCGGCGATCGTCCACAGGCCGTGAAGCGAGCCGTCGGACATGACCTTGTAGACGACGAGGCCGATCTCGTCGCCGAGGATATAGCCGGCGGCGAAGGCGTCGTCATTGCGCATGCAGATGCCCTGCGAAGTGGTCGAGCCCGTCGTCCATTCGATGACGCAGGTGGTCTCGCTGGTGAGCGTGATCTCGGCGGTTCCGGTGTAGGGCGAGCCGTCGAAATTGGTGCCGGCGACGTCGTAGCCGCCGCCAATGGACTGGGCGGCGGCGGGCATGGCGGAGAGCGCGCAGAACAGCGCGGACGCGATGAGCTTTTTCATGAAGGATCCCCCTCGAGAACACGCGCAGACGCGCGCCGGGGGATGCTAGTCCAACCTTACGCAGCGGTAAATCGGC
>CALFXR010000186.1 GCA_937958475.1 uncultured Mesorhizobium sp.
CCCATGTGGTGGTGGAGGAAGGCGCATGGAACCGCGCCGACTCCATCAAGGCCGATGTCAAGGCACTGCTCGCCGGAGAATTCGGCATCACCCATTCCCTGATCGAACTCGAGTGTTCGCGCCATGCATGCAAGGGAGCGCAGATCTTCGGTCATCCGCAGGAGCGGGTGGCGCACGATCACTGAGTGGATCCACGCTGCGGCGGTTACGGTGTTCAGGCCGGGATGCAGTTCAGTCGATAGACGGTCGCGCGCGTTGCGGCGGACCCGTCGCCGAAGTCCCGGACGTCATACGCCGCTATCGGGCTGAGCCGATCACGCGGCAGGAACAGCCGGCCGGGATCTCCGATGAGGACCGCGAGCCCGGCCGCCGCGCAGCGGGCGAGATAAGCCCCGGTCTTCGCCGCGACCTCGGCTGCGTAGAAGACGTCGCCTGCGAGCACGACATCGGCATCGGGCGGCGGCCCGTCGGTCAGGTCGGTGTCGCAGGTCGTGACGGCGACGCCGTTCAGAGCGGCGTTCAGCGCGATCGCCGCCACCGCATGGCGGTCGACGTCTGACGCCAGGACCGAGCGAGCGCCGGCCTTCGCTGCCGCGATCGCGACGAGACCGGAGCCGGAGCCGAGATCGACGACGCGCATGCCCGTCACCGTCGACGGCCGCTCCATCAGATGGTGCGCCAGCGCGAGACCGCCGGCCCACGGATAGGCCCAGTAGGGCGAGGCACCACAGCCGGCGATCTGGCCGAGTCGGCTGCCGGGATGGGCGCCGTAGAGAAGCAGGCCGTCGAGGCCGGGCACCTGAGCAACGCGGAGGCGCTGCCGGACGTCATCGAGCGGAGCGGAGCCGCCGCAGCAATCAGTCACGCGTTTTCGCCAAGCCGAAGTGGTTGATTCGCGCGAAGTCTACGCCCGTCCGAGTGTTCTGCCGAGATGCTACCAAAGCCACTCTCCCGCGCATTGATTGGGCGGAATTACTCGCGGCGGGATGGCGGGGGAATTGGAAAACCGGTGTCGCGTGGTCATAGTGGACCGGCGGCAGGAGGCGACGGATGGTCAACAACACTCGGAAGGTCGATTCGACATGGGCGATCTACGTTCTCGCCGCCTGCTATCTCGTCTTCCTGTTCTTCTGGCGCATCCTCTTGCCCGGCGGCGAGCGGCCGCTGCCGCCGATGCACCATGTGTCGATGGCGCTCGACCTGGCTCTCGTCGCCGTCGTCTTCGTCCTTCGTTTCAGGCTCTCTGGATATCTGGGCGAGAACCCGTCGCGCGGGACGTTCGCCACCATACTGTTCTGGTGCGCGCTCGGCGCCGGCATCGGCTCGCTGCTGATCCGCTTCACGAGCGACGCGGCCTGGTGGACGGGCCACCTATCCTGAAGAAATGCGCTCGTCTTACGCGCGGTCGCCTTTGAGCACGGTCAATACCGGTCGCTTCGGCATCCGCGAGGCGAGCCACTCCCGCGCTTCGCGGTCAGGCATCGGAAAGGCGATCGAAAAGCCCTGGACCTGGTCGCAGCCGATGCGTTGCAGCGAATCGAGTTCCGCCTCGGTCTCGGCGCCTTCGGCGATGATGGAAATGCCGAGGCCGCGGGCGAGTTCGGTGATCGCCTTGACGATCTTCGAGTTGTCGCCGTTCTCGTTGATGTTCTGGACGAAGCGGCGGTCGATCTTCAGGCGGTCGATCTCGTTGGGATTGACGTGGCTGAGCGAGGCATAACCGGTGCCGAAATCGTCGAGTTCGAGGTGAACGCCCGCGGCGCGAATATGGCGCAGTTTCGCGGCGATGCCGGTCTTCTCGTCGTCGAGGATGACCGATTCCACGATCTCGAGCGACAGCTTCTGCGGCGGTAGCCCGGCGCGTTCCAGCGTAGAGAAGAGGAACTCGTCGAAATCCGGTTCGCGTAGCTCCGTTCCGGAGACGTTGATGGCGAGCCGGCCGAAATTGACGCCGCCCTTGTGCCATTCCGCCGCTTCGTTGATCGCCTTGGCGACGATGATCCGGCCGATCTCCGCCATCAGCCCGGATTTCTCCGCAACCGGTATGAACTCTCCGGGCGAGACCATGCCGCGCGTCGGGTGGTTCCATCTGACAAGCGCCTCGACGCCGGCAATGGCACCGTTGGTGAGCGAGACCTGCGGCTGGTAGTAGACACTGAACGTCTGCTCGGCGATGGCGATCTTAAGGTCGCGTTCCAGTTGCTTGCGGTGTTCCAGTTCGCGTCGCAGTTCTTCCGAGAAGAAGGACATGATGCCGCCGCCCAGCTTCTTCGCCGAGTAGAGCGCGAGGTCTGCGTGGACGAGCAGGTCCGCCGAATTGTCTGCGTCGACGGGGTAGACGGCGATGCCGGCGCTGGCCCCCGGCAGGATCGTCGCGCCCTGGAAGTTGATCGGCTCGTTGATGCGCGCGAGAATTCGCTTGGTCACCATATTGATGTCTTCGCTGGTGCCGGCGCCTTGCAGGATCATGACGAATTCGTCGCCGCCGAGCCTGACGCTGAGGTCGGAGGCGCGGCAGGATTCGCGCATGCGCTGCGCCGTGACGACGAGGACGAAGTCGCCGGCCGCATGGCCGAGCGTATCATTGATCTGCTTGAACCTGTCGAGGTCGAGCTGGAGGACGGCCAGCCTTTCGCCGCGCCGGTGCGCTCCCTTGATGAGAGATTCGAAATGGTCCGTGAGATAGGTGCGGTTGTACAGGCCGGTAAGCCCGTCGTGGATGGCGATGAAGGCCATCGAGTTGCGCGCGTCGACGAGTTCGTGGGTCTTTCGCAGGATGACGTCGGTCATCGGCCGGAAAATGAACATGGCGACGAACACGATGACGCCGATCGTGGCGAAGAACAGGATCCGATGACGGCTCGCCATGGCCGTGAGCCGGGCGTTGGAGAAGTCCGAGATGCGGTCGCTCAGCGCCGTGTATCCGGCCAGCGTCGCGTTGGCCACGGTCATGTCGAGCCGCGCCCGGTCTTCGCCGGCAAGGTAGCCTCGGTATTGTCCGAGCTGCGTCTGCAGGGCCGACACCAGGCGCCAGCTGTTCGCGGCCAGTCCGCTGGTGAAGTAGTCGAGGTGATAGGGCTTCGAGAACAGGACGCTCTCGATCGTCTGGGGATCGAGCCGGGCGTCGGTAGCGGAATCGGCACCGGTGCGGTTGAGCAGGAGGTCGTAGTTGGTCTCGAACTCGGCTGTCGCCTTCTTCAGGGCGTCGACGAGTTCGCCGCGCTGCACGGCGTCGGCGCCCGCGGCGGCGTTGGCCAGGAAGACGATCCGCTGCGACAGTGCTTTCTGCGTGCTGGCAAGCTGGTGGAGCGATTCGTCGCGCTGCTGCGCCGTCATCATTTCCTGGAGCAGTATGTATGACGCCATCGTCATCGCGGCGACGATCAGGAGCGCGATCCAGTAGGCGCTCTTGATGGTGACGAGGAGCCGTCCCGATCCGGTCGCCTTAACCGCTTGTTGAGTCATGGATACGCCGCCCGGAATCCGAAATGTGCACCCTCGACCATTGGCGCGATTCCTTAACGGGATCGGTAGATCGGGGCCTGACTTCGTCCCAGCGTGCAAGCGATTGCGGCCGTGGTTATCCGCGGCTTGAGGATGTCGTTCAAAGTGTCGGCAATTGGACCAGGCGCAGAATTGGGTTTGAACCGCCCGCTTGCCCGATCTAGAATGGCCCCGATCCCCAAAACGGCATCGGAAAACGCAATGAACGTCGAACACCGGGCGCCAAAGAGCGCCGCATCCTTCGTCTGGAACGATCCCTTCCTGCTGGACGACCAGCTCTCCGAGGACGAGCGCATGATCCGCGACGGCGCGGCGGCGTTCTGCGCCGACAAGCTCGCCCCGCGCGTCGAGGATGCCTACCTCAACGAGACGACGGATCCGGAGATATTCCGCGAGATGGGCGCGGCCGGGCTGCTCGGCGTGACCGTCCCCGAAGAGTATGGCGGGATCGGCGCCAGCTACGTGACCTACGGCCTGGTCGCGCGCGAGGTCGAGCGCGTCGATTCCGGCTATCGTTCGATGATGAGCGTGCAGTCCTCGCTGGTCATGTACCCGATCCACGCCTACGGCTCGGAAGAGCAGCGGAAGAAGTACCTGCCGAAGCTGGCATCGGGCGAGTGGATCGGCTGCTTCGGCCTGACCGAGCCGGATGCCGGCTCCGATCCGGGTGGCATGAAGACGCGTGCCGAGAAGACCGCCTCGGGCTACCGCCTCAACGGCGCCAAGATGTGGATCTCCAACGCGCCCATCGCCGACGTGTTCGTCGTCTGGGCGAAGCTGAAGGGCGGGGACGGCAAGGACGAGATCCGCGGCTTCGTGCTCGAGAAGGGCATGAAGGGCCTGTCGGCGCCGAAGATCGGCGGCAAGCTCTCGCTGCGCGCCTCGATCACCGGCGAGATCGTCATGGACAATGTCGAGGTCGGCGAGGATGCGCTGCTGCCCAACGTGTCCGGCCTGAAGGGTCCGTTCGGCTGCCTGAACCGTGCCCGCTACGGCATCTCCTGGGGCGCGATGGGTGCGGCGGAGGACTGCTGGTTCCGCGCCCGGCAATACGGCCTCGATCGCAAGCAGTTCGGCAAGCCGCTGGCCGCCACGCAGCTCTACCAGAAGAAGCTCGCCGACATGCAGACCGAGATCGCGCTCGGCCTGCAGGGTTCGCTCCGCGTCGGGCGGCTGATGGACGAGGGCAAGATGGCGCCGGAGATGATCTCCATCGTCAAGCGCAACAATTGCGGCAAGGCGCTCGACATCGCCCGCCAGGCCCGCGACATGCACGGCGGCAACGGCATCCAGATCGGCTATCACGTCATGCGCCACGCGCAGAACCTGGAGACGGTCAACACCTACGAGGGCGCGCACGACGTGCACGCGCTGATCCTCGGCCGCGCCCAGACCGGCATCCAGGCGTTCTTCTAGACGACTGCGGGAGGCCGGCCATGGGGAATCCCTGGAAAGCCGGCCTCGCCTACGCACTCGTCGTCTTCGCCTTCGGCTTCCTATTCGGCACGGTGCGCGTGCTCCTCGTCGAGCCTGCGTTGGGCGCGGCGGCGGCCGTCGCCATGGAGGTGCCGCTGATGCTCGGCGTCTCGTGGCTGGTGGCGAAGGCGGTCCTGCGGCGCGTCCCCGTCGCGCGGCAACTTCCGCCGCGGCTCGTCATGGCCGCGGTCGCGCTTCTTGTCCTCGTTGCCCTCGAGACAGGGCTTGGCCTTGCCTTCGGCACGTCGCTGCGGGGGCAAGCCGAAGCCTATATGACTGCGCGCGGCCTGTTCACGGCGGTCGGCCAGCTGGGCTTCGCGCTGATTGCCCTTCTCGCCTGAACATCCTTCGTCCGATCGGACGATGTGCGCGCCCGGCTTGCCGAGGCGACCTAGCACCTGCGCCGGCGGTCCCGGCCTTGCCTTTCCGGCGAGCGCGGACCGACCGCAGCATCGGCAGGGAGGAAGACCATATGAGGAAGACGATACTGGCAATGGCCGCGGCCATCGCGGCCGCGGTGACGCCGGCGGTGGCGGAACCGTCATGGCGGATACTCACGCAGTTCGACGACGCACCGGAAGGGCTCGCTTCCGACGGGCAGGGCGGCCTGTTCGCCAGCCTCTACCATAGCGGCCGCGTGGTCCGGGTCGGCGCGGATGGCAAGGTCACCGAGATCGCCACGCTGCGCAGCGTGGTCGGCGACGCCAAGGGCTCGACGCTCGGCATCGAGTGGGATGGCGCCGACACGCTCTACGTGGCCTTCGCCGAATACTCCGAACGCTATTCCTGGCCGGCGAACATCGGCCTGGCGCGCGAGGCGTGCGGCGATTCCACCGTCAAGCACACCGGGCTCTACAAGGTGGCGATCTCCACCGGCAAGGTCGAGGCCGTGGCGACACGCGCCGACGGCTATCCGTTCTGCTTCACCGACGAGCCGACGATCGGTCCGGACGGATCGGTCTACCTCTCCGACCTCAGCTTCTCCGGCATCTGGCGCTACAGCCCCAAGACCGGCGAGGTGACGATGTGGTCGAAGGATCCGCTTTTCGACGCCGGGCCGCATCCGATGTCGGGCTTCCCAGTCGGCGTGAACGGCATCGCCATGTCGCCGGCCGGCGACGCGGTCTACGGCGTCACCGGCGGCAATCCGATGGTCGTGCGCATCCCCGTCAACGCTGACGGCTCGGCGGGCCAGGGCGTGAAGGTGGCATTCGGCTACGACAACATGGACGGCATCGCCTTCGACAAGGCCGGCAACATCTACGTCACCGAGGCGATCCGCCACGAGATATGGAAGCTGAGCCCGGACGCCGCCAAGCGCCAGCAGGTCGGCAATCCGCTCGATGCGCCGCTCGGATCGCCGGCCAACATCGCCTTCCTCGGCGAGGAGATCTGCGCCTCCAACCTGAACTTCTTCGGCAATCTGCCGCCCGAGAAGGCGAACACGATCGTCTGCGTCTCCGGCACGCCGGCGAAGTGGTGAGACCGCAGGCCGCGCCGGGGATGTAGACCCGGCGCGGCCCGCTGCTGCCGGAAGCGGGGCGTGGCGTCGCTTTTCTGCTAGATCGGCCCGGTCGCAGGCGCTATCGCTGGGGAACCCCCGGAGCGCCACAATGAACCAGGCTTTCGTCTCCCACATCGCCGCCGAACTGGAGCAGCTGAAGTCCGCCGGCCTCTACAAGTCCGAGCGGATCATCACCTCCATGCAGTCGGCCGAGATCGAGATCGCCGGCGGCCGCTCGGTGCTGAACTTCTGCGCCAACAACTATCTCGGTCTCGCCGACAACGAGGAGATCCGCGACGCTGCGAAGGCAGCTCTCGACCGCTACGGCTACGGCATGGCCTCGGTGCGCTTCATCTGCGGCACCCAGGAGGAACACAAGCAGCTGGAGGCGCGCATCGCCAGCTTCCTCGGCTTCGACGACGCGATCCTCTACGGCTCCTGCTTCGACGCCAATGGCGGCCTGTTCGAGACGCTGCTCGGCGAGGAGGACGTCATCATCTCGGACGCGCTCAACCACGCCTCGATCATCGACGGCGTACGGCTCTCCAAGGCACGACGCTACCGCTACGCCAACAACGACATGGGCGAGCTGGAAGAGCGTCTGAAGGAGGTGGAGGGCAGCCGGTTCAAGCTGATCGCCACCGACGGCGTGTTCTCGATGGACGGCATCATCGCCAATCTCGGCGGTGTCTGCGACCTAGCCGAGAAATACGGCGCGATGGTCATGGTCGACGACAGCCACGCGGTCGGCTTCATCGGCAGGCACGGCCGCGGCTCGGCGGAGCACTGCGGCGTCGAGGGGAGGGTCGACATCGTCACCGGCACGCTGGGAAAGGCGCTCGGAGGCGCCTCGGGCGGCTACACGGTGGCCAGGCGCGAGGTCGTCGACTGGCTGCGCCAGCGCTCGCGGCCCTATCTGTTTTCCAACACGCTGATGCCGGCGATCGCGGCGGCTTCGCTGAAGGTATTCGACATCGTCGAGGGCGGCGACGAGTTGCGCGACAAGCTCAGGGCGAATGCGGAACGCTTCCGGACCTCGATGACGAAGCTCGGCTTCCGCCTCGCCGGCGCCGGCCATCCGATCATCCCGGTGATGATCGGCGACGCCGCACTCGCCGCGCGCATGGCCGAGATGATGCTGCAGCGCGGCATCTACGTCGTCGGCTTCTCCTTCCCCGTGGTGCCGAAGGGCCAGGCGCGGATCAGGACGCAGATGTCGGCGGCGCATTCGCATGCGGACATCGACCGGGCAGTGGAGGCGTTCGGCGAGGTCGGGCGGGCGCTGGGGATCATTGCTTGAACGGCGACATTATTACAGATATTGTCGCGCGTGTGAACCAAGGACGAGTCTGAAATGAACCTCAACGTGCGCATCAGCGGTTCGCTCAGCGACTTCGTGACCGAAGCGATCACCGAAGGCGACTACGAGAATGTCAGCGAGTATGTCCGCGACCTCATCCGCCGCGACAAGGCACGTGCGGAGCGGGAAGCGTTCGAGGCCATGAAGTTGCGCCTGCAGGACGCGTTCGCAACGCCCGACCACGAGTATGAACAGCTTTCAGCCGACGACATTCGACGGCGCGCGCTGGCTGGCGCCCGGAGGTGAAGAAGTACTTTGTCCAGCCGGCTGCGTCGGCTCGGCTGGAGGAGATTTATCGCCATACGCTCGAACGGTTCGGACCTGCCCAGGCGGACAGATACCTGGATGGCGCGTTTGAACTGTTCGATGACATTGCCGCGAAACGGATCACCTGGCAGCGCATTCCCGGCGAGTTCGGGGTCGAAGGATATCTTGCGCGATACCACAGCCATTTCGTCTTCTGGAAATTGCGATCGGACGGTCAGATCGCAATCGTTGCAGTCCTTCACCAGCGCATGGACCTGGCGCGACGATTGCGAGAGGATGTGTCGGAGCTTTGAGAGGCTCGGCGCAGCTTAGAGGTATCCAACTTGATGCGCGCGGCGCATTCGGCCGCCGACATCGACCGAATCGTGGCGGCGTTCGGCGAGGTCGGGAGGGAACTGGGGGTGGCATGAGAAACGCGACGCCAGATCCCGCGCCCTTGAGGGCAGGTTGGCCGGACGAAATCCGTCCGGGTGGGGTCCTTGCCGACCGCACAGCCTTGATTCCCGACGGAAGTCGCGCACTGCCGCACGGACCCCACCCGGCTCGCTTCGCGAGCCACCCTCCCCTCAAGGGGGAGGGAGCAAGGAGCTTCTGATGTCCAACATGATGCGCGCCCTGGTGAAGGCGAAGGCCGAACCGGGCATCTGGATGGAGAACGTGCCGATCCCCGAGATCGGCCCTAACGACGTGCTGATCAAGGTCAGGAAGACCGCGATCTGCGGCACCGACGTGCACATCTACAACTGGGACCAGTGGGCGCAGAAGACCGTGCCGGTGCCGATGGTGACCGGCCACGAGTTCGTCGGCACGATCGCCGATTTCGGCGCCGCGGTCACCGAATACAAGGTCGGTCAGCGCGTCTCGGGCGAGGGCCACATCGTCTGCGGCCACTGCCGCAACTGCCGCGCCGGCAGGGGGCATCTGTGCCGCAACACGCTCGGTGTCGGCGTCAACCGGCCGGGCGCGTTCGGCGAGTACCTGGCGATTCCGCAGCACAATGTCGTGCCGATCCCCGACGATGTGCCGGACGAGATCGCGGCGATCTTCGACCCGCTGGGCAATGCAGTGCACACGGCACTGTCCTTCGACCTCGTCGGCGAGGACGTGCTGGTCACCGGCGCCGGGCCGATCGGCATCA
>CALFXR010000187.1 GCA_937958475.1 uncultured Mesorhizobium sp.
ACCGGCGACACGGTCGGCGATCCCTACAAGGACACCGCCGGCCCGGCCGTGAACCCGGCCATCAAGATCACCAACATCGTGGCCCTTCTCCTGCTCGCCGTGCTCGCGCACGCCGCCTGATCGAAGATCTGCACGGAAAGGGCCCGCGGGAACGATCCCGCGGGCCCTTTCTTGTCTGGTGCTTCCTGCTGCTTTGAATGCCGGGGCCGGCCGCGGCTGGTGTCACGGCCGGCAAGGCCGTCGCGGCACTGCACCGGTGCGGCGACGGCAACAAGACCCGCCTGCCGGTTTCGATCGATCGGGAAACGGTATCCCGCTGTCGGTCGGTCAGCCGCCGAAAATCTTACGCGCCTGCGAGGCGCCGCCGCCGCCGACGCCGGAGAGCAGCTGGCCGATGAAGGACTGGTCCTTGCCGCCCGTCGGGGTGGTGCGCGAGATGAAGTCGAAGACCTTGCCGTCCTGCATGCCGTACTGGGCGATGTTGGTGACGCGCCCGTCCTCGCCGAAATAGACCGCGAGCACGCGCTGGTCGACGAGACGAGCCTTCATGAAGGCCGCGTTGCGCACGCGCGTCTGCGAGATGTAGTAGAAGACCTCGTTGTCGAACGTGGCGGTCGTCGAGGGCGATCCCAGCGTCAACAGTACCTGCTCGCGGCTCGAACCCACCGGGACGAGATCGATCTGCTGCTGGTCGATGACGTAGCCCTGGGTGAGCGTCTCGCGCGGATTGAGCGCGTCCGACGTCGAGCAGGCCGAGAGCGCCGCAGTGGCGGCGACGAGCGACGCGGCAATGAGAGCCCGGCGCGACGACCCGGTCTTGAAATCCTGCGACGGCGACGACAAATCCATGAAATCCTCTTGTTGGCCTCGACTTGCGCCGGGCGGCAAAAGCGGTAAACCAGCTTTCGCGCCGATGCAACACGACCACGGCGCGAAACCCTCCCCGGGAGACGGCATGGCATGTTCAGACGTTTGTTCGGCCGGTCCAGCCCGTCTACCCGCGTTATAGTCGATCGCCTCTACGGTCAAATCGTGGCGGCGGCGCGGCAGCCGGAACTCTATTCGCGCTGGTCGGTGCCTGACACGCCGCTCGGACGCTTCGAGATGATCGGCCTGCATCTCTTCCTCGTGCTGCACCGCGCGAAGGGCAGCGACGGACTTCTGAAGGAGGTTTGCCAGGACCTCACCGACGAGTTCTTCCGCGACGTCGAACACTCGATCAGGGAACTCGGCATCGGCGATCTGGGCGTGCCGAAGCGCATGAAGATGTTTTCGCGCATGTTCTACGGCCGCACGCTCGCTTATGACCAGGCGCTCGATCGCGGCGACCAGGCGGCGCTCGAAACCGCGCTCGCGCGCAACGTGCGGCCCGACGAACCGGCCTGGGACGGGGCCAAGGGGCTCTGCGCCTACGTCCGTGCAGCAGCCGACGGGCTGGCTGCCCGGCCGGCGAGTGAGCTTCTCGATGGCGGTGCCGCATTTCCCCGTCCGGACGGCATGTGACCGGTGGAGGACAGCATGGATCCCAGCACGAAGAGTCCCGTCTCCTTCCTCGCCCATGTCGCACGCCTCCCGCGCAAGGGCATGCCGGTCGTCATCCATGCCGATGCGCGCCAGCGTGAAGCTCTGGCCCGCGACCACGCGCTGGCCGAGGTCAGATCGTGGCGCGCCGATCTCATCGTCGAGCCGTGGAAGCGCAACGGGATCAAGGTGTCGGGCCGCGTCGTCGCCGATATCGTCCAGGAATGTGTCGTCACGCTCAATCCGCTGGAGACCCGCATCGACGAGGCCGTCGAGGGTCTGTTCCTTCCCGAGGATTCGAAGCTCGGCCGCCTCGGTTTCGAGCGCGCCGGCGAGATCGTTATCGCGGCGGAAGGGCCGGACAGTCCCGAGACGTTTTCGGGCGACTCGATCGACGTCGGCGCGCTCGCCGAAGAGTTCTTCGCCCTCGCCATCGATCCCTATCCGCGTAGCAAAGGCGCGCAAATCGCCTCGGCCGGGCTCGAGGAAGGCGACGTCGAAGCCGACGGCCCGTTGCAGGAGAAGCTCAGGGCGTTGCGCGACAAACTCTGAATCGCGGCGGACAAGTTGATTTGCCGGTTGTGTCGGGTGTCAAAACCGCTATTTTCGCCCGACTTTCCGCAGCCGCGGGGCGGGGCCCAAGAGAGACGACAACCACGTGATACGCATCTCCATCGACGCCATGGGCGGCGACCACGGCCCTGAAGTGGTGATTCCTGCGCTGGTCAGGGTCGCCGAGCGGCGTCAGGACGTGCGCTTCCTGGTCTACGGCATCGAGGAGCAGGTGCGTCCCGTCTTGGCGCGTCATCCGAAGTTCGCCGCCGTCAGCGAGTTCTTTGCCTGCGAGATCGCCGTGCGTATGGACGACAAGCCGAGCCAGGCGCTGCGCCATGGCCGCTGGAAGTCGTCGATGTGGAAGGCGATCGAGGCCGTCAAGAACGGCGAGGCCGATGTCTGCGTCTCGGCCGGCAACACCGGCGCGTTGATGGCGATGTCGAAGTTCTGCCTGCGCACCATGGCGACCATCGAACGGCCGGCGATCGCCGCGATCTGGCCGACCGTCAGGGGCGAGAGCATCGTGCTCGACGTCGGCGCCACGATCGGGGCCGACGCGCACCAACTCGTCGACTTCGCCATCCTCGGTGCCGCCATGGCCAGGGCGCTGCACGAGTCGGAACGCCCGACGGTCGGGCTGCTCAACGTCGGCGTCGAGGAGATCAAGGGCCAGGAGGACGTCAAGGAGGCCGGACGCATCCTGCGCGAGGTCGAGCCGATGTCGATGGAATACCGCGGCTTCGTCGAGGGCGACGACATCGGCAGGGGCACCGTCGACGTTGTCGTCACCGAAGGGTTCGCCGGCAACATCGCCCTGAAGACGGCGGAAGGGACCGCGCGCCAGATCGGCGAGTATCTTCGCGCGGCGATGACCCGGACCATGATGGCGAAGATCGGTTACGTCTTCGCCAAGGGAGCCTTTGCCCGCCTGCGCGAGAAGATGGACCCTCGACGGGCCAATGGCGGCGTCTTCCTAGGCCTCAACGGCATCGTCGTGAAGAGCCACGGCGGCACCGACGCCGAAGGATTCATGGCCGCCGTCGAACTCGGCTACGACATGGTGCGGAACCGTCTTCTCGACAAGATCAGGTCCGATCTCGACATGTTCCATTCGCGTGCGCCGCGCCCCGGCCGGATTTTGCCCGGCGCCGACGATGCGGCGTCCGCGGCGTCTTGAACCAGGAATGACGATGATAAGATCAGCGGTGCGCGGCATCGGCTCGGCATTGCCTCGCCGCATCATGAAGAACGCCGACTTCGAAGGTGTCGTCGAGACCACGGACGAGTGGATCGTCCAGCGTACCGGAATTCGGCAGCGCCACATTGCCTCCGACGACGAGACGACCGCCTCGCTCGGCGAGGCGGCGGCGCGTGCGGCGCTTGCCGACGCCGGTCTCACCGTGGACGACATTGATCTCATCGTCCTCGCCACGTCGACGCCCGACAACACGTTTCCGGCTACTGCCGTCGACATCCAGCGGCGCCTCGGCATGCGCCACGGCTTCGCCTTCGACATGCAGGCGGTGTGCAGCGGCTTCGTCTACGCTATTTCCACGGCCGACCTTCATCTGCGCGGTGGCATGGCGAAACGTGCGCTGGTGATCGGCGCGGAGACCTTCTCGCGCATCCTCGACTGGAGCGACCGCTCGACCTGCGTCCTGTTCGGCGACGGCGCCGGCGCGTTGGTCCTCGAGGCGATCGAAGGCGAGGGCACGCTCGCCGACCGGGGCATCCTCGCCGCCAGCCTGCGCTCCGACGGCACGCACAAGGAAAAGCTCTACGTCGACGGCGGTCCGTCGACGACGGGAACCGTCGGCCATCTGCGCATGGAGGGCCGCGAAGTCTTCAAGCACGCCGTCGGCATGATCACCGACGTCATCGAGGCGACCTACGCTCAGGCAGGCATCTGCTCGGAAGACCTCGACTGGTTCGTTCCGCACCAGGCCAACAAGCGCATCATCGACGCTTCGGCGAAAAAACTCGGCATTGCCGACGAGAATGTCGTCGTGACCGTCGACCGGCACGGCAACACGTCGGCGGCCTCGGTGCCGCTCGCCCTTTCCGTTGCCGTCGCCGACGGCCGCATCCGCCGCGGCGATCTCGTGTTGCTCGAAGCCATGGGCGGCGGCTTCACCTGGGGAGCGGTCCTGTTGCGTTGGTGAGGCGAGTGATCCACGCCGCCGGTTAAGTCCTTGACCGGACGGGTCATCTTCCAATAACGTCTTCGTGTTTGGATCGGTGTGTTTTTCGAGGATGGTGGGGACGGTCGCTATGGGGGCAAAGACATTGACTCGCGCCGACCTCGCCGAAGCCGTCTATCGGAAGGTCGGATTGTCCAGGACCGAGTCGGCCGAACTCGTCGAGACCGTGCTCGACGAGATCTGCGAAGCGATCGTCCGCGGCGAGACGGTCAAGCTGTCCTCCTTCGCCACCTTCCATGTCCGCTCGAAGAACGAACGCATCGGGCGCAATCCCAAGACCGGCGAGGAAGTGCCCATCCTTCCGCGCCGGGTGATGACGTTCAAGGCTTCCAACGTGTTGAAGAACCGCATACTGCGCTCGCACCAGGCCAGCCGGGGCAAGGGCGAAAAGTAGTTCGTCATTGGCAGCGGTTTCGGGTGAGCCGTTCAGTGCGGGCTTGAATAGCTTGCGCCAACCGGCTGAAATAGGCGACGAATCGCCTTTCTGGGACCGAACATGGAAAAAAGCCCCGACGCTTTCAGGACAATCAGCGAGGTTGCCGAAGACCTGAACCTTCCGCAACACGTGCTGCGCTTCTGGGAGACCCGCTTCGTCCAGATCAAGCCGATGAAGCGCGGTGGCGGACGGCGCTATTACCGCCCGCAGGATGTCGAGCTGATCAAGGGCATCCGTCATATGCTCTACGATCAGGGCTACACCATCAAGGGCGTCCAGAAGCTCCTGCGCGAGAACGGCGTCCAGTTCGCGGTTGCTGTCGGCAATGGCGATCTTGCGGCGATCGAGGGCATTGCCCAGCGCAAGCAGGCGGAAGCGCCGGCGCCGCTGACCTCCGCCGCACTGCCGCCGCGCCACCACGAGGACGAGATGCTGGTCGGCGAGCCGAAGATCAAGCCGAGCCGGCGCTTCTTCGGCCTCGGCAAGGCCGACGACGAAGGACCGGTGCCGCCGGGCAGCGGCAAGCTCTCGCGCGACAACCGGGCTCTTCTGCAGGAGGCGCTGTTCGATCTGCTCGAATGCAAGCGCCTGCTCGACCAGGTGCGGTAGAAACCTTCGTTCTCATCGATAGGAAGTGCTCCAGGCTGCGCGCCCGGCGACGGGACGTTCAGGGGGAGACCGTCGCGGCGGCGGGTAGGGGCGTGCCTCTCGCGGCTACGTTCATGTAGCGCTCGGCGCTGTCGATCAGGTCGCGGCCGAGCGGCGTGAACCGGGCATGGTCGCGCAAGGTGCGCAGCCCGGTGCCGAACGCTGTCGCGCTGGTGGCGCGGCTCCTTACCGCTTCCTTCTGTTGCGTCGGCGTCAGGCCATCGCCGGCGAGCATCCTGTCATGGGCGAGATGCATGCGCGCCGAGACAAAGGTCGCGTGAAAGATGCCGTCGAGATGGCGCAGATCGCGCCTCAGCGGCGAGGGATGGCGTTCCGTCGCGGGGTTCGTCACCAGCGTACCGCCGAGCGCCATGCCGTAGAGCAGGGCGTGGGCGCTCTCGTGGGCGAGGCCGTCGATCATGCCGACGAGCGACAGGTGCTCCTCGGCGTTGAGGAACAGCGCGCCCCAACAGTAGAAGGTCGTCGCGCCGTCGAATCGGCCGTCGGAACCGGCCGTTCCGCCGACGAAGACGATTTGCGTGAGAAGCGCGCCAAGCTCTGCGGCGATCGATGGCGCCGAGCGGCCGAGTTCTTCGATCGCTTCACCGACGATGCGGATCGCCGCGGCTGCGATGGCGTCGTCGGGCGCCGAAAACGCGACCGGCGTCGTCGGGTCCGCGTTCAGCGCGCGGAGGTAGCGCTGTCGCTCGTTCTCGCCGACGTCCGCCCAGGACACTGCGAACGGGCCGGCGGGACGGTCGACCGCGGCATCGATCTCGTCGAGAAGAAGGCAGGCGGCTTCGACGTCGTCGCGTTCCACAGCCGAGAACAGTTCATGGTAGGCGGCGTGGATCGGGGCGCGCGGCCTGCCGCGCCGTCGAATCCGCTCGTCGATCGACCGCCACGAGGCGCTTCGCGCCGGCGCCACCGGCATTGCCGCGACGATCGACGCAATGCTCTCGGTCAGGCGCCGCTCGACGGTCGCCGCGATCTCGGCCGCGCGCTCGCCGTCGGGAAGAAACAATTCGGTCAATGCGTTACCCGGGTCGCCTTGCTCGCTCGCCGCGAGACGGCGGTGCGAGGACCTAGCGGCCGGGCTCTTCGGCATGCAGCGGTGCCGGCTTGAACCCTACTGCGACCCCCGAGGCGCACACATTCAGAAGCCGGTCGACGTCGACGGCGATCCGCCGCTCGGCATGCGCCCCCATTTCAACGGCGTCCTGCCACTCCGCTGGCTTCGTGCCGACAGAAACGCCGGTCGAACGCACTTTGAGCAGGCTGTCGAGATCGACTGATATGCGGCGGGAATATTGCATGCTCAGGTCCTTCCTTGCTTGGGGATCGACAATGCAATTGTAGTAGGAACACTATACGCGGCCACGCCAGCGGGCAAGAACGGCGGCAGCTTATGATCACCTTTCTCGTCACCGGTGAGCACGCCTATACGATCGGCCCCCTGAAGAAGGGCTATGGCGTCCCCGTGCCGGAAGTTGCCAGCGTTTCCTATGCCGAGATCACGCGCGAGGCGACGCTGCGGTCGGGTACCTACATCTTCTCCGATCTCGAACGACTGTCCGATGCCGAACTCCTGTGGGCGTCGGATCTGTTTCGCTGCATAAGTGCGTCGCCGGGCAGCCGGGCATTGAATGATCCGGCCCGCGTACGCGTTCGCTACGGTTTGCTTCGCGCCCTCCATGCCGCCGGCCTCAACGGTTTCGACGCCCATCGCGCCGACGGCATCCCGCGCCCGGGGCGCTTCCCGGTCTTCGTCCGCCGCCAGTCGGATCACGACGCCGCGCTCTCCGATCTCCTGCCCGACCAGGAAGCGCTCGATGCCTGCCTCGAGGCGCTCATGGCGAAGGGCGAGTCGCTGCGCGGCCTTGTCGTCATAGAGTTCTGCGCAGAGCCCGTTCGTCCGGGCGTCTTCCGCCGTTACGGGGCGTTCCGCGTCGGCGACGCCGTCCACCTCGACCACGTTGTCACCCAGGACAGCTGGAACGTGAAGGGCGGTGCCGCCGGGCTCGCGACCGAGGAGATGTACCGGCAGGACGACGCCGACATCCGCGCCAACCGCTTCGCCGACGCGATGCGGAGGGCTTTCGAGGTCGCCGGCATCGACTACGGACGGGCCGATTTCGGCGTGGTTGAGGGCAGGCCTCAGGTCTACGAGATCAACACCAACCCGTCGATGAGCCTGCCGCCGCATCACTCGTCGAAGATGCGGTCCGCCACCTTGCAGTTCGCGCGCGAACGTTTCGCCGAGCTGCTTTGGCGGATCGACCTCCCGGCGACCGGCCCGCGCATCGCCCTGGAAACACCCCGGCTGGTCGGCCTGCGCGGCAGCGGCGGGAACGGCGTCGAATGGATCCGCGAACTGGAGCGCGAGCGGGCCGCGCTGCTTGCGTCTGTCGCCCGCCTGGAGGGGCGGATCGAGGCCATGCGGGAGAGCACGTCCTGGCGGGTGACGGCGCCGCTGCGCCGGATGTTGGAGGGCTGGCGCCGCCTGCGGCAGCCGCGGGGCTGAGCGAAGGCGCCATGCGGTGCCCCGCAGGCCTTGCGCGGCGCGCGCCTACCTCAACCGTCGTTCGATGCGTTGAGTTCCTCCGGTCGCAGGCCGTCATCGGCGCTGGCGACGAGGCCGCGCGCCGTGGCCCATTCGCGGAAGGCGGCGGCCATCGCCTCGGATCGCGTCATCTCCGGATGCTCGCGCTCGATGAAGCGGTCGAGTGCGGCCGCCAGGTCGGGCGAAAGCTCGAGGGTGAGTTCTTCGGGCTGCAGACCGGTCGGGGAATTTCCGATCGCTTGATCGATATCGTGTTTCTGTCTCATGCGTCCATCTATCATATGGAAGGACCGTCCGGACAGGGGTAGGGCGCGAAGGGGCCCGGCCGGAGGGCTTTGTGGACGGGAGGCATGATGCCCGCAGGGGAACTTTCGGGGCGCGGACGGTTCCGCGGCGTGGTCGCAGGACTGGCTGCATTCTCCGTCATGCTCGTCCTTCCCGCGCCGGCGGGCATGCCCGCCGAAGCCTGGCGCGTCGCCGCCGTCGCCGTCCTCATGGCCTCCTGGTGGATCAGCGAGGCGGTCCCGCTCCCGGCGACGGCGCTGGTTCCGATCGTCTTCTTTCCGTTGCTGGGGATTTCGCCGCTAGCGAAGGCGGCGGCGCCATACGCCGATCCGGTGATGTTCCTCTTCCTCGGCGGCTTTCTCCTCGGCATCGGCCTCGAGCGCCGCAACCTGCACAAGCGTGCCGGCCTGCATGCGATCCTCTTCGTCGGCACCTCGCCGCGTCGCCTCGTCGGCGGTTTCCTCGTGGCCACCGCGGCGCTCAGCATGTGGGTGAGCAATTCGGCCACCGCCGTCATCATGCTGCCGGTGGCGTCGGCCGTGCTCGGGCTGTTTGCCCGCCACTGTTCCGCCGATCCTGCCTCGCAGCGCAATCTAGGTGCCGCGGTAACGCTTGCCGTCGCCTACGGCGCCTCGATCGGCGGCCTCGGCACGCTGATCGGCACGCCGCC
>CALFXR010000188.1 GCA_937958475.1 uncultured Mesorhizobium sp.
GGAGCCGCGGCGGTTTCGTCCTGCCGGAGCTTCCTGCGGAACGCGTCGAGCCAGCCCGAAGATTTCATGTTCGTCGCCTCGTCTTCCCTTGATGTTTGCGCACGCTCCGTCATCGGCGTGGCGCGTACACGCGCCGCCACCTGCCTGACGAAAGCGTCATCGTCTGCCCCGCGCTCCGGCCGGCCGCCACGCGGACCGTCTTCCGGACCGCCGCCGACAGGTTCGGGCGCCGGGTCGTCGGCGCTGCCGAACTCGTCCCACCGTGAACGCGTCCGCGAATCGTCCCTCAGGCTGCGCCAGGCGCCCCGCGCGCCGCCGATGCCGACGCCGGCGGCGAAGCCGGCGATCATGAAGGTGAGCACGGTAATCGCGCGTGACGGACCGACCGACACGATGGGCGGGAACGCCTGCGAGATGACGCTGATGTTGGCGGCGTTGATGTCGCGCTGCTCGCCGGTCTCCTTCGCGCGTAACAGGAACGATTCGTAGACGGCGCGCTTCGCGGTGGCACCACGCTCGAGTTCGCGCAGCGTGACGAGGTCGGCGTTGACGCCGCCCTGCCCGACCTTCAACTGGGCGAGACGCGACGCCAGTTCCTGCTCAAGCTGCACTGCACGCCTCAGCTCCACCTGGATCGAAGCGACAATCCGGCGCAACTCACCCTCAATCTGGCCGCGTGCGCCTTCGAGTTGGGCGTCGATCGCCTGCCGCTGCGGGTGGCGCGGCCCGAGCCGCGCCGAAAGCCTGTCCGCCTCCGACTTGAGTGCTGCATATTGCGAGCGCAGTTCGGTCATGAGGTTGGAGGTCAGCTCCTCCGGCACCGCGCCGCTGACCGCTGCCTCGGCCGTGGCGGCGCGCGCCGACGCTGCCTTGGCGTTGAGTTCGAGCGTGCGCGCCCTCGCCAGGCTGAGCTGGGTGTTCAGGCTGACGATGTCGTCTTCGGAGATCAGGCGGCCCTGGGAGCCGATAAGGTCGTTTTCGGCCTTGAACGTCTCGACCTTGCGTTCGGCCTCCTCCACCTCGCGGCGCAACTCGTCGAGGCGCGAGGTCAACTCGTCGGCGGCACGGCCGGCGGTGTCAGACTGGAACCTGCCGTAGGTCTCGAGGAAGACCCTGGTCATCGTGTTGGCGATCAGCGCGGACTTGTCCGGGCTTTCCGTTGTCACGCCCACCGAGACGACGAAGGTCTTGCCGCCACGCTCGACGTTCAGGCTGCGCGCAAGATTGTCGATGGTCATCGCGCGCTTGCGCGCACCGCCATCGTCGCCGTCACCGCGCGCAAACAGTGCGCGCCAGTTCGACAAGGTCATCAAGAGGCTGGTCTCCGCCTCGCCGTTGAATTCGGGATCGCCAGTCAGGTTGAGCTCGTCCACGACCTTGTTGAGAACCGTGCCCGAGGTCAGCACCCTCACCTGGTTTTCGACGATCGCCAGCGTCGCGTCCGACGGCAGGCCTGTCGTGGTGATGTCCCGATCGGTGATGCGAAGGTCGCGCGGGTCGACCAGCATCTCGGCCACCGATTCGTACTTCTTCGGCGTCGACAGCGCCACGACCACGCCGAGCAGCGCCGCGGCGACAGTCAGCGAGGCGATCAGCAACTTCGAATTCACGATGCCCGAGATCACCTTCACCGGATCGATCAAGGGACGCCAGCCGGCTGGATCGCGTGGCGCCTGCATGGCGGGGTACGGCGAAGCTTCGCCGGCGCCGGGTTCGCGGGGCCTTGGCGGCGGCGAGGCCGGAGACGGCACCGATTCGATCGTCTGCTCGCGACGCGGCGCGGGTTCGGTGGCGGACGTCGTGGCATCCGTCGCGACTTCGTGCGGCTTGTCGCGGCCGAACAGCCGGTCGCGAAGGAGCGACCGCAGGCCCAAGCCGGCGGCGGGAGCGGCCGGCTCCTCATCTCTTGCCCTCGCGAGAGGCGAATCGGGATCGTAGGCGCCGTCGTGGCTCGGTCCGACGTCCGCCAGTGCTTTCACGAGCGGGCTTTTCGCCGCTTCGCGACGCGAGCGCGCGAGGCGGTGGCGGGCCGTTGCGTCGCGCGGATCCGGTTCGATTTGTGCCTTGAGAAGCGAGGCTCCAATTTTCGGCTGGGCCCGAGTCGTCGATGACGAGGCGAGATCAAGGAGCGAAAGTGCCCTCTTCGCTTCCCCGTTTGTCTCGTACTGGGCCATGAGAACCTGCATTCATGAGCGGCGGTCGTCGGAAGGGGAGGCCGCCGAGTGTTAAGCCAACCTAAACGGGCACGGGTAATAAAAGGTTAATTCCGCCCGAACCGAAGTAAGACGGAACGGCGTATTAAGCTTTCTGCGCTAGGCGTGGTCCGAGCGTGCCATGACCCAGATCAGCGATACGCCGCGAACGGCGACGGTGGACAGATTCCTGCGCCTGGCGTCAGGCCGGAATTCGGTCGTCCGCGACTATGCGGTGGCGATCAGCGGCAATGCGGGACGACTCGTATTCTCCCTAGTCTACTTCATCGCCCTGGCGAACACGCTCTCGGTCGCCGAGTTCGGCCTGTTCGCCACGGCATCGGCGGCAGGCGTCCTGCTATCACGCATCCTCTCCTTCGGCTTCATCTCCGTCCTCTACCGCATGGCAACGATCCGCCCCAGGCTGCTCGGCGCCTACACCGGCGGATTCCTCGCACTCAGCGCCCTGTCGCTGCCGGTCCTCGCGGTTGCGGCAGCGGCTGTCTACCTGGCCGCATTCGCCGGGCAGGTCGCGGCGTCGACCTTCGCACTCATCATCGCGGCGGAGGCGCTGGTCTGGCGTCCCATCGAGGCGGTGATGATCGTCAACAACGGCATGCGCCGGTTCGGCCGGACCACGGTGCTGGTGATCCTGGCGATGCTGCTCCGCTCGCTCGCCGCGCTCTCGCTCGCCTTCGTGCCGGGTGCCGACCTCGCCCTGTGGAGCTGGCTCTACCTCGCCGCCAACATTGCTTCGCTGTTCTTCGGCGTCGCCTTCTTCTATCCGCGCCAGCGCCTGCGCTTCGACAGGCGGCTGTATGTCCGGCGCATCCCGCATTCGCTCGCGGTCGCCGGCGCCGAGATCCTGTTCTATCTGCAGATGGAATTCGACAAGCTGTTGGTCCTGACCTTCGGCGGTCCGCATCTCGCAGGCATCTACGCCATCATCATGCGGCTCGTCGACCTGACCGCAATCCCGATCCGCACCTTCACCATGATGCTGGTGCAGAAGATCATGAAGTCGCCCGACCTGCTCAGGCGCTTTTCATTGACCGCCGGGATCGAGGCCGGTGTGTTCCTCGTCTCGACGCTGGCGATCGGGGCCTTGGCGCTGCTGCTCTACCTCTATCCGAACGCGCTCGGTCGCAATGTCGCCGAAGCTGCGCCGTTGCTCTGGCTGGCCATGATGGTTCCCGGCTTCCGCAATCTCGTCGAATACCAAGCCGAACTGCTCTTCGCCCGTGGCCAGGTCAAGATCCGCGCCTTCAACCTCGCCCTGCTGGCCGGCGCCAAGGCCGTGCTCCTGATCTGGCTGCTGACGCGCGTGGGCGATACGGCCGAGCTCGTGCTCTGGCTCAACGCCGCGTTCGCGGCGCTCTATGTCGGCTCGCTGCTGCTCACTTACTCGGCGATGCGACTGCCGTGGAAGCCGGTATAGGCTGCGGGACGATCAGAGATCGGCCAGCAGCCGGCGAACCCGGCCGATGTCGGTGCCGATGAACGACTGCATGCCGATTGCCACCTGCTCGGGCGTCATCTCGGCGATGAAGGCGCCGAGTTCGTCGTCGGACATCGGCTTGCCCCACCAGCGCACACGACAGAACTCTTCCGCGCCGTGGAAATGGCCGGCGCAGCCAAGCACCTCGTCGACATAGCGGCCGTAGGTCATGCATTCGGAGAAGCGTCTCCGCTTGCCGAGCGCCGCCGCCCAGTGCTCGCCGGAGACGTCCTCGATCCTGTCGCACATACCGAGCACGGCCTTGCGCCGCCACGCGATCAGCGTCGTTATGTACTCGTGCGGTGTGACTTCCGGTACCGCGATGCCAAGCACGCGGCCGGCATTGCGCGACCACGCCATCTGGTCGCTGTCGAGACTGGTGTCGTTGACGTCTGCATGGCGGAACAGGCGTACCTTGCCGTCGCGGCTGAACACGCCGCAGTCGAACGGCCGCACGAAGACGACGTCGGAATCGCAGTAGACCAGCACGTCTTCCGGGACATGAGCGGCGATGGCGATGCGCCGCATCTGCTGGACGTGCCAACCGCGCAGCGGCGCCGTCCGCAGGCTCAGCCAGATGCGCCGGCGAAACAGGCTGGTCGGGTCGCGGAACGAATGTAGCCAGGACGGCAGAAGGTCGCGCTCGTCGATGACAGTGCGCCTTGCCGTTTCGAGCTGGCGGAAGAGCGCGACGTCACCGTGCTCGACAAGCAGATAGTGGCGCGGCGCGCCGGTGAGGAACCGATCCATGGTCTCGCAAAGGAGGCGGCAGCGCTCGAAGTCCGGCGCATAGGTCGCGGTCACCATCGCCGCCTCGGGTCGCGGCGGCAGAAAGTCGTCCGCTGGTTCCACGGCGAGATCCGGAACGAAGCGCGGATTCATGCTGCAGGCTTTCGGCCGCCGAGCTTCTGGCGGATGACGCGGGCGAGGAACAGCGGGTTGCCGACGACGTAGCGCCGCCAGAGCCGCGCCGGCTCCAGCGCCAGCCGGAACAGCCATTCGAGGCGCAAGCGGCGGATCCGGGATGGCGCGCGCGGCACCGCCCCGCTCATGAAGTCGAGCAGCGCGCCGACGGCAAAGGGCAACGTACAGTGGCCGGAGGTGATGTGATGGTCGATCCAGAACTCCTGGCGCGGCACTCCCATCGCCACCAGCAGCACGTCGGGGCGAAGGGCGGCGATCTCGGCAAGGATCGCCGGTTCGTCCTCCCTCGAGAAGAAGCCGTCGTGGATGACGGCGTAGCGATGCTGCGGGGCAATCGCGGCGAAGGCGGCGGCGGCTGCCTCGGCGTTGGGGTGTTTCGCGCCGAGCAGGGCGACGGTCAGCGGTTCCTCAGTTGACGTCAGCAGCGCCGGAATGAAGTCCGTTCCGTTGAGGTTCGCCGGGAAGGCGGCGCCGTAGAGGAGACGAGCGGCGATGTCGACGCCGACCCCGTCGGGAAGCACGAGGAAGCGTCTCAGCGCGTCGGCGAACTCCGCGTCAGTGTAGGCGACGTTCGCGTTGTGGGCATTGAGGAAGCTGATCCTGGTGAACACCCTGTCGCGAATCATCCAGCGCATCGTCGACAGCGCCTCTTCCCACTCGAGGCGTACCACCGGGATGCCGAGGATGTCGTAAACCGGGAACGCGCGCAGCGGCTGACGCGGGTGCTGGTTCATGCGGCCACCCCGTGCCGTTCGTCCTCTATGGCGGCGAGGCCTCGCAGGATGTTGCGGTCGAGCGCGGCGAGCTGGCGCTCGAAGAATTCGCGGCCGTCCATGTCACCCGGCGCGCGGGCTGCCGCTTCCTGCAATGCCCTGGCGAAGGCGACCGGATCGTCGGCGACGACGCAGTTCGCCGGCGGCTCGCCTATGCCGCGCAGAGAAAGGCTGGTCGCGACGGACGGCAGGCCGAGTTCGAAGGTCTCGATGGTCTTCAATTGCACGCCGCTACCGGCCGTGCTGATCAATGGGATCACCGCGGCGGAGCGGACGAAGTCGGTCGCGTCGGGGACGCGGCCGACGAACTCGACGCCGGGATGTTCGCACGTGATCTGCCCGGCTATGCGGCCGGCGATGCGGACGCGGAAATCGGTGCGAAGGTGCGGCACCACCGTCTCCAGGAACCAGTCGAGGCCGATGCGGTTCGGCTGCCAACTCCAAGTGCCGATCAGCGCGGCGTCGCAGGTGATCGTTCGCTTCACCGGCGCCGCCGCCGTCTCACGCGTGACCAGCGGCAGGACGGCCGAGCGTGCGTCGTCTGCGAGGTCGAGCGCGGCTCGATCCTCCTCGGCGAGCGTGAAGACGAAGCGCGCCTTGCGGCATAGCCTCGTCTCGATCGTTTTCAGGAGTCGCGCCTCGCGCGCGAACAGGAAACGCTTCAGCGCGGAGGACGCTGCGGCGGCGTTCTCCTCGGCCGAACGGTGTTCGACATTGTGGGCGACGAAGATCGATGGCCGATCGTCGAAGGCGCCCTCAAATGCCGCGGCGAGCTGTACGGAGTTGAGAACGTATCCGTCGACCGGGCCGATGCTTCGGAGCGCGGCGCGGACGTCGTCGACCGAGACGATCCTGAGCTTGATCGAGGAAAACGTCGTTCCGGCCGCGACGGCACGCGCGGTCCACTCGACCTTCTGGCGGAGCGAGGCGTTATCGGTGCGCACGTCGACATGGCCGAGAAGAACGGTCTGCTGCGGTTCAGAGGGCTGGCTGCCTGGCCAGGCGAAGCCGAGCACGGTGACGCGAACACCGGCCCGCCGCAACGCGCCGAGGATCGCCGCGTTGGCGATCTCGTAGCCCGTCGTCGGCCGTCCGTCGGGCACGATCGAGGTGGCGAACACCAGATGCATGACGTCTTCTTCCCTGTCCTCCGGCGATAGCAGTGGCCAGTGAACCGTTGATTAAGCGACGGCGCATGAAGCCCGGGATTGAGGCGTTTCCGCGCTTCGTGTGAATGCCGCCTCGCAAGGTGTTTAACGACTCCTAAACGAAAGCCGATTCTATTGGTGCGACGAGCTCCGAAGCCACGGCCAGAACATGATCCCCAAGCCGACAGACGGATCGATCTCGATCGCCGCGCGGTCGCCGGGCCTCGACGTCGATGCGGTCGAGGTCGTGGTCACCATCCCGACCTTCCGCCGGCCCCGGCAGGTGCTGGAGACACTCGCCTCCATTCGTGCGCAGGTGACCTCCCGTCGCTTCGCGGTCATCGTCATGGAGAACGACGCCGAACGGCGCGAAGGTGTCGCCGCACTCACGCCCGCATTCGAGCACGGCGGAGCCGAAGGCTTCGTCATCATTGCCCACGAGCGCGGCAATTGCAGCGCCTACAATGCCGGCTGGGAGACCGCGCTCCTGCGTTTCCCGTCCTTCCGCTACCTGCTGGTGATCGACGACGACGAGATCGCCGATGCGCACTGGCTGGAGCGAATGTGCCGGATGGCCGAAAAGACGCCCGCCGACATCGTCGGTGGCCCGCAGGTGCCCAAGTTTCCAGAAGGATCGGATCCGCGCTGGGCGGACCACCCGGTCTTCGCCCCGCCCTACCGGCAGAGCGGCGCCGTCCCCGCGCTTTATTCGTCGGGCAACCTGCTGCTGTCGCGCGCAGTACTGGCGCGAATGGGTCCTCCCTTCCTCGACCTCGCCTTCAACTTCATGGGCGGCGGCGATTCCGATTTCCTCAGCCGCTCGGTCCAGGCGGGTTTCCGCCTCGCCTGGTGCGCCGAGGCACCGGTCCACGAGGCGGTGCCGCCACGGCGGCTCGAGGCCGACTGGATCCGGTCGCGCAGCCTGCGCAACGGCGTCATCTCGACCCTGGTGCACAAGCGCCGCGACGCGAACAAGCCGCTCGGGGCGGCGCGCGTCTTCGCCAAGAGCCTCGCCCTGCTCGCCGCCTCGCCGCTGCGCGCGGCTATCCAGCTCGCGCGCACCGGCTGGCCCGCGCGCGCCGTCTATCCCGTCCACGTTGCGACCGGCCGCGTCCTCGCAGAGTTCGGCTACAGCAATGAACAGTATCGCCAGCCCGAGAAGAACTAAGGTCGGCGTAGCGGGCACGGTCTCGCTCGCCCGGCTGTCGACCGCCTATGCGGCGCTGCTGCTCACGGTGCTGATCGTCACCTTCCGGCCGTTCCAGCCGGCCGGCGGCGAAGGAGCCTCCGAAGGCGGCGACATCGTCAATCAGCTCGGCTTCTCCTCGCTCGGCGGACTGGCGCTGATCGGTATCCTTTGCCTCGCCGATCCGCGCAAGGTGTCGCTGCTGTTCGGTATCTCCTGGGTGCTGCTGCTTTCCCTGCTCATGCTCGGCGTCGTGAACGCAGCAGAACCACCGGCCGCGTTCCGCGCCGCTTTCTTCACACTGATGGCGATGGCCGCGATGCTTGCCGTACTCGTCATTCCGCGCGACGCGGACGCGTTCTCGATGGTCCTCGCGGTCGCGGGCCTGACGGTCATCGGCGTCAGCTATTTCGGCCTCGTCGCGTTGCCGGAAACGGCAATCCACACATCCGCATCCGCGGAGCCGCAGCATGCCGGCCTCTGGCGCGGCCTCTTCCCGCACAAGAACGTCGCCGGCCCGGTGATGGCCTGCTTCAGCTTCGCCGGCTTCTACCTGATGCGCCGCGGCTGGCGTTGGACGGGAATCGTGATGTTCCTCGCGGCGATGATCTTCATGGCAAACACGGGATCCAAGACGACTGCCGGCCTGGTGCCGCTGGCGATCGGCATTGTCATCCTGCCCGGCTTGATCGGCATGCGCCAGCTGACCGCAGTTCTTTTCGCCGTGGCCGTCGTCGGCACCGGCGTTGCGACGCTCGGCATGGTGTTCATCGATCCGATCGGGGACCTGATCCTCTCCTACATCCCGGACCTGACCTATACGGGCCGTACCACGTTGTGGGAGTACGCCGGCGAAATGATCGCCAAGCGTCCTTGGACCGGCTACGGCTTCGACAGCTTCTGGGGCTCGAAGATGCTGCTCGCCACCGACAAGCCCTTCGACAGCGCTTGGGACATCCGTACCATCGTCCACGGTCATGACGGCTATCTTGACATCGCATTGACGCTCGGACTGCCGGCTGTGGTCGTGGCGGTCTTCGCCCTGCTCATTGCGCCTGCGCGCGACTTCCTGCGCGTTCCGCTGCTCAAGGAGAACGTCTACCTCGCCGACCTGTTCATGATGATCGTGATGTTCACTGCGCTGAACGCGTTTCTCGAGAGCTTCTTCTTCCGTCGCGCCGATCCGGTCTGGCTGTTCATGGTGCTCGGCGCCTTCGGGCTGAGGCTGGTCGCACGGATGCCGATGCCCACGTCGGCGCCGCGCTGAACCCGACGGAATTCCCCTTCCGCCCTCGCCTTCCCCGGTCTATCTGGAGCGCGTTAGCCCCCGGAGGTGCGTCATGTCGAAGAAGGTCGTTCTCGTCGGTTGCGGCAACATGGGTCACGCCATGCTCGAAGGCTGGTTGAAGACGGGCCGCCTGGCGCCAACCGACGTCGCCGTCGTCGAGCCGTCAGACGCCCTGCGCCAGCGCGCCGCCGAACGCGGCTGCGAGGCCGTCGCCGTCGCCGAGGATCTCGCGCCCGGCATCGATCCAGCGCTGGTCATCTTCGCCGTCAAGCCGCAGGTCATTCGCGACGTCGTCGCCAGGTACAAGGCCTTCGCCGGCGGCCATACCGCCTTCCTCAGCGTCGCCGCGGGCACGCGCATCGCGACCTTCGAGGACATCCTCGGCAAGGGTGCCCCCGTCATCCGCTGCATGCCCAACACGCCGGCCTCGATCGGCAAGGGAATGATGGTCGTCGTCGGCAACGGCCATGTCGATCCCGCCGTGATGGACTTCGTCACCGGCCTGCTCTCGGCGAGCGGCGAAGTGGCGGCGATCGACGACGAGGGCCTGATGGACGCGGTCACCGCCGTCTCGGGCTCCGGGCCGGCCTACATCTTCCATTTCATCGAGTGCCTGGCCGCCGCTGCCCGCACCGCAGGGCTTCCCGAGGATACTGCGGCGTTACTCGCCATGCAGACCGTCTACGGCGCCGCCTCTCTCGCTGCTGAAAGCGGCGAGGACCCTGCCGTCCTGCGACGCCAGGTGACCAGCCCGAACGGCACCACGGCCGCCGCGCTCGAGGTCCTGATGGGCGGCGACAGGCTGAAATCGCTGCTGACGGAAGCCGTCGAGGCGGCGCGACGGCGCGGGGTCGAGCTCGGCTGAAACGACCGGCCGCAACCGGTCCGTCTACGCCATGCGGTCTACCCGGCCGGTCCGTCGATCGATCGGCCCCGGATCGCGGCGATGGCGGCGAACGCCAACACGCCGGACCCGGCGATCGCCGCGGCGACCCACAGGGCATCCACTACCGGCAGGCGGGCCATCATGAAAGCCAGTGCGAAGGGCGCGAAGGCGGAGGTGAACTGGCGCGCCGCGCTGACCCAGCCGAGACGCGCGCCGTAGCCCTCGCGGCCGAAGAGCTCCAGCGGCAGCGTCCCGCTGACGATGCTGGTCAGGCCCGAGCCGAGGCCGAACAGAACGACGAAGAGCATGCCGCCGGGCAGCCAGGGCGTGGTAGCGACCAGGACGGCAAGGCCGAGCGTCAGGAATCCGGCGGCGATGACCGCGAGGTGCGTTTGCGGGAGCCGTCCGCCGAACAGCATGTTCACCAGCCGGCTCGCCACCTGCGCCGGGCCGAATAAAGTCGCCACCGCAAGTCCGCCGGCGCCGAGGCCCAGAGCGGCGGTAAGCGGGACCATGTGGATCAGCACGGCCGACAGAACGAAGCCTTCAAGTGCAAAACCGGAGAGCATCAGCAGGAACACCACCTTGCGCGCCCAAGGCGTCAGCGTCCGGCCGGTTTCGATCGGCGCGGGCGGCACCCCGACCGGGCCGCTGCTTTCGCCGCTTTCGCGTGTGATCCGCATGAGCCAAGCATGGACAGGTAGGCAGATCAGCAGGTTCAACGCGGCGAAGACGAGATAGACCTCGCGCCAAGTGAGCGACGCATGCAGCGTCGAGGTGATCGGCCAGAACAAGGTCGATGCGAAGCCGGCGATCAGCGTGAGATGGACGATGCTGCGTTGCGGGTGCGGACCGCCGAGCTGGACGAGCGCGACGAAGGCGAAGCTGTAGAACACGAGGCACGAAGCCAATTCCATCGCCAGCAGTGCCAGGACAAAACTGATGCGATCCGGAGCGAAAGCACAGAGCGTCAACGCCGCAGCTGCCGCCGCGGATCCGAAGGTCATGACTCGGCCGGCGCCGTAGCGGTCGGCCCAGCGGCCGGCGAGCGGCGCGAACAGGCTTCCAGCGAACAGCGCTGCCGACAGGGCGGCGAAGACCCATTCCTGCGACAGGCGGAACTCGGCAGCCATGGCCGGCGCCAGGATGGAAAAGCTGTAGTAGAGCGTGCCGTAACCGACGATCTGCGTCAGGCCGAGGCCAGCCGTCGCGGCAGCGATGGTGCGGCGCCCGATCATCCCGTCATCCCCGCCGCGGCGCTGTCCCGTATCCCGTCCCGGCCTACTCGGCGCCCGAGAGGCGCGCCACCAACTCTTCCTGCAACTGCCTCAGTTCGTAGAGTTTGGTCGAGCGGTCGGGTGCGGCATTGGCGGAGGTGAGAAGCTCGCCCTTCCGGACCGGCGCGAACACCCGCCCGCCCTCGAGCAGGCCGCAGGGCACGGCGCGCGCGGCTGCTGCCTCACCCGCCGTCATCGTCCACGACCGGTACATGGTCTCGCCGATCGAATCGAGCCGCTCGCCGGGGACGAGGTCGCGCTTGGCGACGGCGCAGACCTCGGCAACGGGAACGTCGAGCGGCACCATGTCGGGCTTGCCCGTAAGCACGGCGCGGGCACAGGTCAGCGGCACCTCGAGCGACGTGAGATGGTAGGGCCTGTGGAAGGCGTAGTACGGGCCGGTACCGACATGCAGGTCGTCCATTCGTTCGATGATGCGCGGATGGGTTGCCTCGACCACCACGAAAACGCCCGGCGCGACACCTTTGCCGACCGTGTAGTCCACGACGCCCTTCTTCGATAGTACGCCGCCGTGCTCGCGCGGGATCAGGATTTTCGCCAGCGTGTCGCGGCCGGCATTCGGACCGTGCATGCCGGGCACGTCCGGAACCAGCCCGGTGGCGTTGGCGATGGCGCACATCTCGACCATGGTCTTGGAGCCGTCGACGAATTCGACAAGCATGCGCGGATTCATGTTCCGCCGCTCCGCCTCCTCGCGGTAGTCGTCGGGCACCGCATCGTGGTTGAGCGGATTGTTCTTGCCCTTGCCGGCCGAGACGATCGTGTAGCCTAGCGCGGAGGCGAACTCGATCAGCTCCATGCACGACGACGGCTCGTCGCCGGCGCCGACCGAATAGACGACGCCAAGATTCTCGGCCTGCTTCTTCAGCCAAACGCCGATGGTGACGTCGGCCTCGACGTTCATCATCACCACGTGCTTGCCGTTCTGCATGGCCATCAGGTCGAAGTCGGCGGCTACGCCTGGCTTGCCGGTGGCGTCGACGATGACGTCGATCAGTGGGTTGGCGACCATGACGTCGGGCCTGGTCACGGCGATGCGACCGGCCTCGATAGCCGCGGTCGCCGCACTCTGGCTCTCGATCTCAGCAAAACGGGAAGTTTCACCGTAGGCGATCTCGATGGCGTGCTTCGCGGTCGCCGGCCGGCGGGTGGCGATGGCTGAGAGGGTGACACCCTTCATCAGCATGCACTGCGTGACGAGGTCGGTGCCCATCTCGCCCGAGCCAATGACGCCGATGCGGACCGGGCGGCCCTCGTCAGCGCGCCGGGCGAGTTCCCTCGCCAGTCCGGTCAGGACCACATTCGTCATCGCCAATCCTTCCGCGGGCAGTCTGGGGGTGCTGATAGCAGATGGATGGCCGACAGTGTCAAGGACGGTCGCGAACTGAGAGCGGGTCGGGGGTCACCCCCTCGCTCAGACTAAGACCAGGCCGTGCACGCCCTTGCGATCCGCCGGGACCGACTCGTTCTCGCCGGAAATGCGGCGGCCGGTCGAAACGTCAAACAACTGGACCTGAGCGGGATCGACGATGAAGGATATGGGATCGCCCGCAGCCAGGCGGGTCGCGCCGGCGACGTGAGCGATAGCGGTCTCTCCGCCGATCGTGGCGTGGATCAGCTGCGCCGCGCCGAGTTCCTCGGCGAAATCGAAGCGTCCGCTCAGTCCGCCCGGCTCCAGACGCACGCCCTCGGCGCGGAAGCCGGCGATCACTGGTCCATGGCCGACTTCGGGCCAGCGGACGCGATCGTAGGAGAGGCGCTGGCCGTCGCGCAGCGTCACCACGCCCTGGTCGGAATCGGCGACGCCATTGAGGAGATTAAGCCCCGGCGCGCCGATGAAGCCGGCGACATAGGTGGATTCCGGCCGGTTGTAGACGTCCTGCGGCGTGCCGACCTGCTCGACGACGCCCTTGTTCATGACGACGATGCGGTCGGCCAGCGTCATCGCCTCGACCTGGTCGTGGGTGACGAACAGCGTGGTGGTGCCCAGCCGCTGATGCAGCTTACGGATCTCGACGCGCATCGCAACGCGGAGCCGCGCGTCGAGGTTGGACAGCGGCTCGTCGTAGAGGAAGACCCGCGGCTCGCGGATCATTGCCCGACCCATGGCGACGCGTTGGCGCTGGCCACCGGAGAGCTGGCCGGGTTTGCGCTCGAGGAACTCGGTCAGGCCGAGCGACCCCGCCACCTTGCCGACCCGCTCGCGGCGGTCGGCGCGCGAAACGCCGGCGATCTTCAGCGCGTAGCCGATGTTGTCGGCGACCGTCATGTGCGGGTAAAGCGCATAGTTCTGGAACACCATGGCGCAGCCGCGCTGGCGCGGCTCCAGCCGGTTAACGACCGCGCCGCCGATCGAGATGTCGCCGGCCGTGATCGTCTCCAGTCCGGCGACCATCCTGAGCAGCGTGGACTTGCCGCAGCCCGACGGGCCGAGGATCACCACCAGCTCGCCGGCGGCGATGTCGAGATCGACTCCGTGCACGACTTCAGTCTTGCCGTAGGACTTGCGCACGCCGCGCAGGGCTATCTCGGCCATGTCTTCGTCTCCGTCACTTGTCTGTCTGGATGAGGCCGCGCACGAACCAGCGCTGCAGGAGGATGGTCACCAGCACGGGCGGGAACATCACGATCAGGTTCGCCGCCATGGCGACGTTCCAAACTGGCGGCTCGCCGAACAGCGGGCCGGGCACGATCTTCTGCAACTGCATGGTCGCCGTCGCGTAGTTCTGGTGATCGGTGACGACGAGCAGCGGCCACAGATACTGGTTCCACGACCATACGAACATGATGGTCGCCAGCGCCGCCATGTTGGTCTTCGACAGCGGCATCAGCACCTGGAGGAAGAAGCGGATCGGGCCGGCTCCGTCCATCTTGGCGGCTTCCGTCAGCTCGTCCGGCACGGTGAGAAAGAACTGCCGGTAGAGGAAGGTGCCGGTGGCGGTGGCGACCAGCGGCAGGATCAGGCCGGAATAGGAGTTGAGCAGGTTCCACTCGGGAAGGTCGATCGAGATGCCGACGAAGTCGAGCATGCCCTGGAAGGGCCGCAGCGCGTCGGCGGCCACCGCATAGGTCGGCACGATACGCACTTCCAGCGGCAGCATCAGGGTTATGAAGATCAACCAGAACATCACCATCCTGAGCCGGTAGCGGAAGTAGACGATCGAGAAGGCCGACAGCGCCGCCACGACGATCTTGCCGCCAGTGACGCCCAGCGCCACGATCAGCGAGTTCACGATGACACGGTCGAAGTTGCCGCGCTCCCAGGCGGCGGCGAGGTTTTCCAGCAAGTGGCTGCCGGGCAGGAGCGGCATCGGCACCTGGTTGACCGTATGGAAGTCGTGGGTGGCGGCAACGAAGACGATCCACATCGGCATCAGGAGCGCGACGAAGCTCAGCACCAGCAGCGCATGTGTCAGGAAATCGAGGATCGGGGTGCGTTCGATCACGGCGGTGCTCCGGTCAGCTATAGTGGACGCGCCGCTCGACGTAGCGGAACTGGACGAAGGTCAGGACGACGATGAGCACCATCAGCACGATCGACTGGGCCGCCGCGAGCGAGTAGTCCTTGCCCTGGAAACCGTCGGTGTAGATCTTGTAGACCATCAGGTCGGTGGCCCGCGCAGGACCGCCCGCGCTGATGATGTCGATGATGCCGAACGAATTGACGAAGCTGTCGGTGATGTTGATCACGATCAGGAAGAACAGCGTCGGCGCGATCAGCGGCAGCTGGATATCCCACATGCGGCGAAGCACCCCAGCCCCGTCCATGGCGCTCGCCTCGTTGACGGTGCGCGGGATCGACTGCAACGCCGCCAGGAAGAAGATGAAATTGTAGCCGACCATGGTCCACGCCTGGGCCATGACGACCAGCGCGAAGGCGTCGTAGCCGTCGAGCGCCGGGTTCCAGAGGTCAGGATAGACGCGGTTGATGGCGGAGACGAAGCCCGCGTCGGGCGAGAAGATGAAGCGGAAGGCAAGGCCGACGGCGGGGGCGGCCAGCGCATAGGGCAGGAAGTAGGTGAACTTGTAGACCTGGTGGCCCAGAAGCCGCCGGTCAACGAACAGGGCGAGGATCGCCGCCACGCCGAGGGACAGGGAGGTGGCGAAGAGGGCGAATGTGATCGAGATGCGCACCGAATTCCAGTATTTCGGATCCTCGAATACCGTCTGGAAATTGAGCATGCCGACCCATTCGTTGTCGCCGCCGAAGGGCGGCTCGAGCGTCAGGGCCCAGTAGAGCGCCTCGCCCGAAGGCCAGTAGAAGAAGACGAAGATCAGTAGCATCTGCGGCGCGATCAGCGCCGCTGCGAGCCACAGGTTCGAGAACGTCGCGCGCTTTTCCAAGAATCGTCTCCTGCGCTTCTCCGGGGGCCGGGGACGCCGCGGCGCGGCGCCCCCGTCTCGTGCGATCAGCCGGAGATCACGGCAGCGCAGCGCCCTTGAAGGTCTGCTCGTAACGGCGCAGGATCTGGTTGCCGCGTTCGACGGCCGCGTCGATGGCCGCCTGCATGTCCTTCTGGCCCGTGAAGGCCGCCTCGAGTTCGGAGCGGACTTCCGAGCGGATCGAGGTGAAGTTTCCGAGGCGGATGCCGCGCGACACCGGGGTGACCTCCGAGGCGGTCAGAGAAGCGATGGCAATGTCGCGGTTGGCGCGCTTCGGATCGGCGTAGAAGCCTTCCGCCTTGAGCAGTTCGTAACCCTTGGCGGTAACCGGGATGTAGCCCGTGTTCTCGGCGATGTACTTCTCGCCGGTGTCCGGGGCGGTCACGTACTTCAGGAAGGCGGCCGCGGCCTCGTACTCTTCCTTCGACTTGCCTGCCATGACCCAGAGCGAGGCGCCGCCGACCAGCGAGTTGGTGCGCTTGGCCGGGTCGATGACCGGCAGCATGGCGACGTCCCACTTCAGGCTCTCGACCTGGGTGTTCTTGACCGTGCCGTGGTTGGCGATCGAGGTGATCGTCGAGGCGCAGCTGCCATCGGCGAAGGACTGGACGAGATTCTTGCCGACCTGGGTGGTCTGGATTTTGGCGTAGCCGGCGTCAAGCCAGGACTTGTAGTCCTTCATGTGGTCGACGAAGGCGGTCTTGTTGAAGATCAGCTCGGCGCCGAGGCCGCCGTAGCCGTTGTCCAGCGAGGCGATCGGAAGGTTGTTGGTGGCCGAGAACTGCTCGAGGTTCATCCAGGTGTCGAAGTCGAAAGCGAAGCCGCACTCGACGCCGGCGGCCTTCATCGCCTTCAGGTCTTCAGCGAACTCTGCCCAACTCTTCGGCGCGGCGGTCTTGCCGATCTTCGCCCAGGCGTCCTTGTTCCAGTAGAACACCGCCGAGGACGAATTGTAGGGGAACGACCACATGTCGCCCGTCGAGGTGGCGTAGTAGTTGGCGATGCTGGGGAAATAGCCCTTCCAGTCGACCTCGACGCCGTTGTCGACGGCGAACTTGTTCGCCGGATAGATGGCGCCCGAAAGCATGAAGTTCACGGTGCCGGCGTCGTAGATCTGGACCACGGTCGGGTGCTGCTTGGCGCGGTAGGCCGCGATCGTGTTCTGCTCGGCCTTGTCGTAACCGCCCTGGCCGACGCAGAGCGCCTCGAACTTGTCCTGCGATTCGTTGAACAGCTGGCAGTGCTTCGCCATGACCTCGCCGAGATCGCCGGTAAGGCCGTACCAGAACTCGAACTTCGTGCGGTCGGCGGCGTGGGCGCCGGTGGCGAGCGCGGTGGCGGCCGCCAGCAGGATCACTCGTTTCATTCGTCGTCTCCTTCGAGAGGTGGCGCGAGCTCGATGCCCGCTGAGCGCTCCCTAGAGGGCCGACGTGACAGTTGCGTCTTGGTCCGGTGACGGAACCGCGACAATCCAAAGGGCAGGCAGTGGTCGTGCGAGGCGCGGCGGAGGAACGCCCGTCGGATTCCCGGCAGTAAGGCCGCCGTCTCAGACCCCGGCGTCGCGGATCTCGAAGACGTTGCCGCCCGATGTAACGAAGCGACCGTCAGCGTTGCGGCGAACGGAGTAGCACTTCTCGCGTCCGCTGCGCAGGTCGCCCCATACCGTACAAAGGTCTCTGCCACGAATCGCCCAGCGCCCGGTGTCGCCGGCCGGCTCACGGTCTTCGACGGAGATCTCGGCCGTGCCGTCGGGCGCGAGACGCAGATGGCCCTTGAGCCAGCCGCCCTCCTCCCACCAGACGATCGACCGGCCGACGAGTTCGTTCTCGATCGACGGGCCGTCGAGATCAGCGGCAGCGGCGCCCGAAGGCATGCCGGCGATCACTACCACGCCCCAGCCGGCGGCGAAGGCGATGCGGCGCAAGCTCCCGGCCATGATACGAATCTCCGGCGTTCGTGACAGCGATGTGATGATTCAATGACATTCGCCGGCTCATGTCGAGGGCTTGTAGGTACTGTCCCAGGCAGGTCGCGGCGGAACCGGGCGGGCGGACTTCCACCGAGCCTGTCGCCGAAGCGTCACCGTCCGGTCAGACGCCTGACACGCCGTACGGCGAAGGTCGCCGCCGATCGCGGCCCGGACGTCGCGATCTCTACGCAACCGCAGACGCTTCCCCCGAAAGGATCCACCAGCCATGCTCGCCAACGGCATCACAGGCACGGGCATTTCCGCGCACAAGCGCGCCGACGACCTCTCCGACCTCGACGCCGAACTCGACATGATCGAGGCGCTCGGCGTCGAGACGATCGAACTGCCGACCTACGACATGGACATCGTGGTCGGCGGCCGTATACGCCGACCGCAACTCGAGGCGTTGAAGCGCGCCGTCGCCGGCCGCGACGTCGGCTTCTCCGTCCATGGGCCGCTCTCCATCAACTTCATGGACGAGTCCTTCCGGCTGCCGCGGCACTTCGAGGTGCTCGAGGCTTCGCTCGAGGTTGCCGCCGAGGTCGGAGCCGAGAATTACGTCATCCATTCCGGCCTGACGCCCCGCCAGCAGGGCGACGGCATCGAGGCCGCGTACGGCCGCCAGCGCGAATGGCTGGCGAAGGCCGGAGACGTCGCCCGCCAGCACGGCCTCTATCTCTGCGTCGAGACGCTGTTCGCCGGCTTCGACGGCCGCGGCTACGCCTCGACACCCGGTCGCCTGGCGCGCGAACTCGCGTCCATCGCCCATCCGAACGTCATGGCGACGCTCGACTTCAGCCACTCCTACCTGAAGCTCGACTTTGACGGCCGCCGTGACGCCTTCATCGACGAGGTCAAGGTGCTGGCGCCCTACGCCCGCCACCTCCATGTCCATGACAGCTTCGGCCGCCAGGACGACATCTGGATGTTCACCGAAGGCGAGCGCCTCGCCTACGGCCACGGCGACCTGCACCTGCCGGTTGGCTGGGGCGACATCCCGTGGGAGACCCTGATGGACGCGTGCACCTTCCCCGAGGGCGCGGTCTTCAACATCGAGCTGAAGCAGCGCTACTGGTACGCCGCACAGGAAACGGTCGACGCGACCAAGGCGCTCGCGGCGAAGGCGCGCGTCGAGAGCCGCGCCGAAGCGGCCTGATCCTGCTTCGCAGGCCGGCCGCGCCTCGCGGGCGGCCGGTCGCCCGCGACACTGTCAGCCTCTTTTCAAACGTTCCGGCGTCCAGGCCGTCGTGCCATCGGGCGTCGATAGCGGTTTCCACACCTTGAGGGAGCCGATGCGATCGACGTCTACCTCGAGAACGGTGACGGCGGCGGCGATGCGGTCACAATGGCTGCAGCGGAAACGCAAGAAGCGCGGATCCTTGCCGCGGCCGACCAGGGTCGCAAGATCTCCAGCGCGGTAGTGGCGCTGGTTGCCGCAGATGCAGGAGGCGAGCACGAGCATGCCGTGGCGTGCCGCCCCAGCGAGGGTATCGATCATTCGAGTCACCGGAACAATATAGGAACTAATCCCGCGCCGGGTCAAGCCGCCGGAAACGCCCGTTGGATCCCGGCGTTACATCACCGCGCCGATCTGCCAGGGGACGAACTCGCTGTCGCCGTAACCGAGCAGTTCCGAGCGAGAACGTTCGCCCGAAGCCACGCGCAGCATTGCGTCGAAGATCTCGCGACCCTTGTCGTCGATGGAGACCCCGTCGAGGATGTCGCCGCAGTTTATATCCATATCGTCGCGCATGTGTTCGTAGAGGTAATTGTTCGTCGCCAGCTTGATCGACGGCACCGGCTTGCAGCCGAAGGCCGAGCCGCGCCCGGTGGTGAAGCAGATGATGTTGGCACCGCCGGCGACCTGGCCGGTGACGGAGACCGGATCGTATCCGGGCGTATCCATGAAGACGAAGCCCTTTCCGGTCACCGGCTCGGCATATTCGTAGACGGCGGCGAGGTCGGTGGTACCCCCCTTTGCCGCCGCGCCGAGCGACTTTTCCAGGATGGTCGTCAGGCCGCCGAGCTTGTTGCCGGGCGACGGGTTGTTGTTCATCTCGCCCCTGTTGCGACTCGTATAGTCTTCCCACCAGCGGATGCGCTCGACGAGCTTCTCGCCGACCTCGCGCGTGGCCGCGCGCCGGGTCAGGAGGTGCTCGGCGCCGTAAATCTCCGGCGTCTCGGAGAGTATCGCCGTGCCGCCGTGGCGGACAAGAAGGTCGGCGGCCGCGCCAAGCGCCGGGTTGGCGGTGATGCCCGAATAGCCGTCCGAGCCGCCGCACTGCAGCGCCAGAACCAGTTCGGAGGCGGGAACCGTCTCGCGGCGGAATGCGTCGGCGGCGACGAGCATGTCACGGACTGCGGCGACGCCGGCCTCGACGGTGCGACGCGTGCCGCCGACCTCCTGGATGGTCATGGTGCGGAAGGTGTCGCTCTCGCCGACGCCGTACAGTTCCTTCATGCGGCCGATCTGGAAGGCTTCGCAGCCGAGGCCGACCATCAGCACCGCAGCGATGTTGGGATTGGTCGCATAGCCCCATTCGGTGCGTTTCAACACGTCAAAGCCCTCGCCGGCCGCCGCCATGCCGCAACCGGTGCCATGGACGAAGGGAATGACACCATCGACATGGGGGAAATCGGCTAGGATGCCCGATCGGTTGATCTCCTCGGCGACGAATCGCGCCACGGAGGCCGAGCAGTTGACGCTGGTCAGGATGCCGACGAAGTTGCGCGTGCCGAACCGGCCGCCGGCGCGCCGATAGCCCTCGAACGTCGCTTGCTCTCCCGGCTCGACCATCGCTGTCGCCCGGGCGTCGGCGCCAAAGGCGTAGTCGCGGTTGAAGTCGGCCATGGAAAGGTTGTGCACGTGCACCCAGTCGCCGGCCCGGATCTCCGCGGTCGCTACGCCGATCACCTGGCCGTACTTGCGCACCGGCTCGCCCGCGGCGATCGCCTCTACGGCCATCTTGTGGCCGCGCGGGATGCGCGCCAGTGCCCGCACGCCTTCAGCAATCTCGCCTTCGCGGAGGATGTCGACCGCCACGGCGACGTTGTCTTGCGGCGCCAGGCGCACGATGGCCGGCTTCTTCGCATCGATGGCAGTGTTCATGGCGTCAACGTCTCCTCCTGCGCCGCATATCCGAGCCTCGTCGGGTCGGACCGGCAAAGACATGCCGCTTTTTCTGCCATGGTGGAAGGGCTTCCGGCCAACGCGCGGCGTTCTCGAGCCCCCTGCCGACGAACTTCGCCTGCCCAAGCGGCGCAGAGCGGTGCTATCGTCGCCGGCAGCCGGCATCGGGCCGGCGCCGCGACAGGAGTGTAGGCAATGAAGATCGAACGATGCGGATCGCGGCCGTCTGTGACACCTCCGGCATCCTATTTCACCGGGAGCGTTCGCCAGGATCCGCTGGTCGAGGCGCCCGCGCCGGCCCGCGTTCGCGCCGTCAGCGTCACCTTCGAACCGGGCGCGCGCACGGCTTGGCACACCCACCCGCTCGGCCAGACACTGGTGGTGATTTCCGGGAGCGGGCTGGCGCAGAGACGCGGCGGACCCATCGAGGCGATCCGCGCTGGCGACGTGGTCTGGTTCGCGCCCGGTGAAGAGCACTGGCATGGCGCCTCGCCGACGACGTCCATGACCCACATCGCCATTCATGAGGCAGTTGACGGCAAAACGACCGACTGGTTGGAACTCGTCTCCGACGAGGATTATGCGCGACGCTTCTGACGCGCCCGGCGGACGCCGCCTTCGCGTCCTGCGTCGGGCGCTAGGTTTCCCTGCCCTCCAGCGCCCGGCGCAGCCGGCGGATGACGGCGCCGCGGCCGCGCTCGTCGGCGGCGGACTCGACCGATTGGGATATGTCGAGGAGGAGCTTCGACAGGTCGTTGTGCCAGTCGAGGCGGGCGACCTTTTCCGGCGCCATGCGCCGCTTCTCGGTGCGGTCGACAAGCCGCGCGCCCTCGGCGGTCAGCTCGTAGGCGTCGTCGAGTTGCGGGACGACGATGCGCTCGGCCGGCATGGTCTGCGTCAGCCGCTCCTGGAGGCCGAAGAGGCCTGCGTCCTCGCCGTGCGTCAGGAAGACCGAATGGGCGACCGGCTGGCGTGCCGCGACCCAGGCCGCCAGTTCCGAGGCGTCGGCATGGCCGGAATAGAGGTCGATCTGCGTGATGCGGGCGTTGACCTCGATTTCCTCGCCCTGGATACGCACGCGTTTGGCACCGTCGAGAAGGATGCGGCCGAGCGAGCCCTGCGCCTGGAAGCCGGCCATCATGACGGTGGCGTTGGCGCGCCAGAGATTGGCCTTCAGGTGGTGGCGGATGCGGCCGGCGTCGCACATGCCGCTGGCGGCAATGACGACGAAGAAACCGGTAAATCGATTGATCGCCTTGCTCTGCTCGACCGTCTCGGTGAAGCGCACGTTCCTCGAATTGAGCGCCCGGCGCAGGATGTCGCCCTCCTCGACCTCGGCGGCGTGGCGCTCGAAGACGGCGCTCGCGCGCGTGGCGAGCGGCGAATCGACAAAAACCGGCACCGCGGGGATGTCGCCCGATTCCATCAGCGCGTGCAGGTCGACAAGCAGCTCCTGGGTGCGCTCGACCGCGAAGGACGGGATGATCAGCGGCCCGTCCGCTTCGGCCGCCGCATGCACCTCCCGGGCCAGGATCGCCCGACGCCGTTCCGGCGTGATCTCGCCGCGCTCGCGGTCGCCATAGGTCGATTCGCAGACGAGATAGTCGACGCCGCTCGGACCGTCTGGATTTTCCTGCAGCAGCTTGTGATCCGGCCCGATGTCGCCGGAAAACAGCAGGCGGAGCGGCTTTCCGCCATTCGCCGCACCGATCTCGAGCTCCACCGAGGCCGAGCCGAGCAAGTGGCCGGCGTTCCAGTAGCGCACGCGGATGTCGGGCGCGATCGCCGTCCAGGCGTCGAGTTCGACGGCACGGAACAGCGTCATGCAGGCCGCGGCATCCTCGCGCGTATAGATCGGCGTCACCGCGGGCTTGCCGCGACGGGCGTTGCGGCGGTTGAGCTGCTCGACCTCCATCTCCTGGATATGCGCCGAATCGGGCAACATGACCGAGCAAAGGTCGATGGTCGGGGCGCTGGTATGAATGGGCCCGTTGAACCCGTGCTTGACCAGCTTCGGCAACAGCCCGCTGTGGTCGATATGAGCGTGGGTGAGTATGACGGCGTCGATCGCGCCCGGCGAGAACGGGAAGGCGCCGTAGTTCAGTTCGCGCTCCGACTTCGAGCCCTGGAACAGGCCGCAATCGACCAGGATACGGGAACGGCCGGTCTCGATCTCGTAGCACGACCCGGTCACGCCGCGCGCGGCACCATGGAAACGCAGTTTCGTCACGGTTGAACGATCCTCCCCCTCATCAGGCCCGGTTTTCGCTCCCGACGGCGGGGAACGCCGCGACCGGCAGCCGATGCGCAGCCTATCCTTACACGCCGAAGACCGGAGCGAAACCGCCGCCCGGCGTCCTGAAGTTTGTCGTCTGGCCCTGATAGAGGCGCGCCGCAGCGAGCAGGACCTGCCCGTTATAGGTATAGAGGCGCACGTCCATCTTGCGCATCACCGGGCCGCCGTCGAGCAGGACCGCGCGTTCGCCGGGCGCGGCGAAAGCCTGGGCGACGTAGCCGCCCCTGGCGATCTCGGCCCACACGCCGCGGGTCACCTTATCGCCGCGGTAGACAGCCTTGCCGCCATGGCCGCCGGTCGGCTTGAAGAACAGGTCCTTGCGCGCCCGCCAAAGCGCGTCAACGTTTTCCGGCGTGACGAGGACCGTGCGCGGGATCGTCGCCAGCCTGTCGCGGACCGCGGCCGGCACGCCCCAGGCCTCCAACATCTTCGGGTCGGAGAGAAGGGTCAGGTTGCGCTTGTCGGCGAAGAGCGCGTGGTTGTGCGGCCCGGGCGTCACCACCACGGCGTCGTCGCGATAGGCGGCGGCGAGCGCGGCGTGCTCTGGCCGCGCGAAGGCGAAGTCGGTCACGCGATTGTAGACCATGCCGATCTCCAGGCCGTCCGCCGTCAGGCGTCCGCCGGCATAATCGAGGTCGGCCGCATCGGCGACCACCGCCTCGATCCCGGCGCCGAGCAGCATCTGCCGGGCGAGCACGAATTCCGGGAAAAGGTACTGCTCGGATGGCCGGTCGTCGACGATGGCGACCCGCGGCATCGCCCTGTCGCCGCGCCCGCGCCGCCACTCCGCGCGGAACATGGCGACCACGTCGGCGGCGAAATCGTCGGCCTCGAGCATCTCCAGCCCCGCGGCCACCTCGCCGCAACAGGCGAGCTGCGCGCGCGCCAACAGCGCATTGAGGAAGGCGCCGCCGGCATTGGTGTTGATCTCGATCAGCCGCGGTTCCTCGCCGTCGAGGTGGAAGTCGTAGCCCATGAAGGCGCCGATCGGGCCGCGGTCCTGTTGGGCGATCTCGGGCGCCCGGGCGAGCACCGCCTCGCGATAGGCGGGCATCGCCGCCACTGCCTCGATCGCAGCGACGATTTCCGCCATCTCGCTGATCACCGCGGCGGGCAGGAACACCGGCACGTTGGAGAACAGATGCGGCCGCGTCTCGATCGAAGTAGCGCAGAACTCCGGTTCGCCGGATTCGTGCACCAGCGCCTTGCACAGCGCCGCTCGGTCGAGCGTCACGCAGAAGCAACCCTGGTTCAACCGCTCGGCAACCGCGCGCGAGGCGGATTGCGGTGTGCAAGCAAGCGCTTGATCCATGATCGACCCTGTTCCCTTCCCCGGGGGACCGCTCGGCGGCCCCGCCTCTCGTTGACGGTCGTCGCCGATGCAGCCACCGTAACCATCCGACAGCACGAACATAGTCATTCGAATCGGCACTTGGGAGGGTGGGATGCCAATTGGGAAGGCGCTGATCACAGGCGCCGGCGCCGCGGACGGTATCGGCTTCGCCACGGCGCGGCTTCTCGCCGAGGCAGGCTATGCCGTGGCGCTGGCGGCGACCACCGAACGCGTCCTCGAACGGGCGGCGGAACTCGCCGCGCGCGGTTTCGGCGCCGACGGCCACGTCGGCGACCTGACGGCGGCCGCCGACGTCGCCCGGCTTCGCGGCGCGGTCGGGGACGTCGATGTTCTCGTCAACAATGCCGGCATGGGCACGAGGGCGCGCCCGGCGCTGGAGAAGGCACTGGTCGACATCGGCGAGGAGGAATGGGACCACGAGATCGCGGTATCGCTGAAGACCGCGTTCATGGTGACGAAGGCCTTCCTGCCGGCGATGTTGACGCGCGGCTACGGTCGCATCGTCAACGTCGCCTCGGTGACCGGCCCCTTCGTCTCCATGCCCGGCGCCTCGCCCTACTCCGCGGCCAAGGCCGGGATGGTCGGCCTGACCCACAGCCTGGCGCTCGAAGTCGCGGCGCGCGGCGTCACTGTCAACGCCGTGGCGCCGGGCTGGATCGCGACCGGCGCCACGACGCCCGCGGAACTGGCCGCCGCCGGAAAGACGCCGCCCGGCCGCGCGGGGAGTCCGGACGAGGTCGCGGCCGCGATCGCCTTCCTTGCCTCGCCGGCCGCGAGTTATGTCAATGGCGCCGTGCTCGTCGTCGACGGCGGCAACATGCTGGTGGAGGGAAAGGGGTAGTTCGCGGTGTCCGGCCTCGAATGTAGCCGAGACCGAACTCGACCCCATTCCGCACAGTCCGTCGCGCCATTTTGGTTCAGTGAAGGCTCATCGTCTGATCGTGCGCGAGCTGCTGCATGACAACCCGGTTTCGGCCGGTACGTTTTGCCGCATACAGCCGCTGGTCGGCCGTGCGCAACAGTTCGCTGATATCCCTGCCGTCGTCGAAGGTGACGCCGCCGACGCTCACCGACACCCGCCGCGTTCCACCTGCCAACGCCAGGTCGGTTTCGAAGACATTGCTACGGATGCGCTCCGCAATGGCGGCCGCACGTTCCTCCGACGCCCCCGGCAACAGTACGGAAAACTCTTCGCCGCCGATACGGCCGACCACATCGAAGTCCCGAACCGAATCCTTGATCGCCTGCGCGACCCTGGCCAGGGCAACGTCGCCGCTATCGTGGCCGAAAGTGTCGTTGATCTTCTTGAAGTGGTCGATGTCAATCACCAGGAGTGCGGCCTTGGCATCGGTCCTCTTGTGCTCCATCCGGTCGAGATAGTTCTCGACGATGGCCACGAAGGCGCGGCGGTTCAGAAGCGACGTGAGTGCGTCGGTCGACGCCAGCACCATCAGTTCCCTGTGCGCAAGCGCCAGTTGACGTTGCTTCCCCAGAAGGAAACCGAACAACGGGATTCCCAGCACGAGCGGGATGAGGACATTGTTGATCGGCCTCTCGCCCCAGCCCCACGTACCTGTGTCCGGGGAATAGCCGTCGATCGCGAAGGCGACGGCGATGCACGCCAGCGTTCCGACCGCGGTCCCGGACCAGACGCGGCCCCAGCCGCAGGGTGAGAAATCGAAGAGCGTGCTGCGCATCATGGATCCGAGCCCGAACCGTGCCGCAGCATACACGCACGAGGTTAATCGAGCGTTCGGTTCGGGCGGCAAAGCGGAGCTAATGCGCAGCGGGCGCTCGACCCGCCCGGAGCGGGCTCGCTTATCAACGGCGAGCCTCTCGGAGCCTGCTGGAAATTCAAGGGGAAAAGGCTGGTGCTGCGAGAGAGGATTGAACTCTCGACCTCTCCCTTACCAAGGGAGTGCTCTACCACTGAGCTACCGCAGCGCCGAATGCGGCGGACTTCTGCCACAACAGTCCGGCCAGCGCAAGTTATGTCTGTCGATCCCGGGAGGCGACGCAAAGGGCGCCTTTCGGTCGTCGCATTTTGCTGGTTTCCTCGCCGCGATTGCCTTCCGGTCGTCTTTCCCGCATCTTTCGCCGATGTCCGAGCGAATGCCTGACCGACCGCCCGAATCCATGCCCGACCGCAAGCCGGGCCGCCTGAAGGGCGACCGCAAGGCGAAGCTCGCCGAGCAGCTGCGTCGCAACCTGATACGTCGCAAGGGCCAGTCGCGTGCGCGTCGTGCCGGCGACGCCGACGGCCGGGTAGAGGGGCTCATCGGCACCGACGAAACGGCGGCAGGCGGCGAAGGGACCGGCGACGGCTGACGGGTCGCGGCAACGGCCGAGCGACTTCAAGGTACGGCGCGCGTCCTTGAACCCGGCGCCTTCATCGTCTAGACGGGCGCCTCAAACCGATTGAAGGCCGGCTCGGCGCCGGGAAAGCGGGTCCCATGGAGCGAATCAGGATCGTCGGCGGCAGGAAGCTCTCCGGCTCCATCCCCATTTCCGGGGCTAAGAATGCAGCGCTGCCGCTGATGATCGCCTCTCTGCTGACGCCGGAGACGTTGACCCTCGACAACGTGCCGCGCCTGGCCGACGTCGATCAGCTCATCCGCATCCTCAGCAACCACGGCGTCGATTATTCGGTCAACGGCCGCCGCGAGGCGCAGGACGGCGCCTATGCGCGCACCATCAACTTCACTGCCGGCCGCATCGTCGACACCACCGCCCCCTACGAACTCGTCTCCAAGATGCGCGCCTCGTTCTGGGTGATCGGCCCGTTGGTGGGGCGCATGGGCGAGGCCCGCGTGTCGCTGCCCGGCGGTTGCGCCATCGGCACGCGGCCGGTCGACCTCTTCATCGACGGGCTACAGGCGCTCGGTGCCGACATCGACGTCGAGGGTGGCTATGTCGTCGCCAAGGCGAAACGCGGGCTCGTCGGCAACCGTTTCGTTTTCCCCAAGGTCTCGGTGGGCGCCACTCACGTGCTGATGATGGCGGCCTCCCTCGCCAGGGGTGAGACCGTGCTGGAGAACGCCGCGCGCGAGCCGGAGATCGTCAACCTCGCTGACTGCCTCAACGCCATGGGCGCGAGGATTTCGGGGGCCGGCACGCCGACGATCCGCATCGACGGCGTCGACGAACTACACGGCGCCCGCGTCACCGTCATCCCCGACCGCATCGAGACCGGCACCTATGCGATGGCGGTTGCCATGACCGGCGGCGACGTCGTCCTCGAAGGTGCCCGCGCCGACCTCCTGGAAAACGCCCTCGACGTTGTCGCCAGGACTGGCGCCGAAATCGTTCCCGTCAATTCCGGGATCCGCGTGCGCCGCAACGGCGGCGGCATCGAGCCGGTCGACGTCACTACCGAGCCGTTCCCCGGCTTCCCGACCGACCTGCAGGCGCAGTTCATGGGCCTGATGACGATGGCCAAGGGCCGTTCGCATATCACAGAGACGATCTTCGAGAACCGCTTCATGCACGTTCAGGAACTCGCCCGGCTCGGCGCCCACATCACGCTCGCCGGCCAGACTGCCATCGTCGAAGGTGTGGCGCGACTGAGGGGCGCGCCGGTCATGGCAACGGATCTCAGGGCCTCGGTGTCGCTGGTGATCGCTGGCCTCGCCGCCGAGGGCGAGACCACCGTCAACCGCGTCTACCATCTCGACCGCGGCTTCGAGCGTCTGGAGGAGAAACTATCGGGCTGCGGCGCCGATATCTCGCGCATCGCCGGCTGACGAAACCGCAGCGCCGCCCGCCGCATGCCGCGTTTTTGTTGCGCTGCACTGCGAGACCGCCTAGAGCATGGGCGGATTTGCAGGCGGATTGTCGCTCAGCCTGGAGCACGGTGGCCAGATGGACGCGTTGAAGCTCGTTGCCCTCGACCGGGAGGACCTTCAGATCGTGTCGGCGCACGTGCAGGACGCCGTCATGAAGATCGGTGACCTGCGCTACGTGCCGCGCGAGAAGCGCTTCGTCGTGGCGATGAACCGATATGCCTGGGAAGGCGACGGCGGCTTGTTCCGCCGGAAGCGCGAGCGCCGGAAGGCCGTGCTTCATTTCGACCGCGTGCTCGCCGCCCGCACCCATGGTATCGATCTGGCACGGCCCGACGAGGTCCTTTCGCTGCTCGCCGTCTCGTTCACACCGGGCGAGGCCCCGGCCGGCGTCGTCGATCTGGTCTTCTCAGGCGGCGGTACGATCCGCCTCGACGTCGAGTGCATCGAGGTGCGGGTCGGCGATGTTGGGGCCGCCTGGCAGGCGTCGTCGACGCCCATCCACAGGAGCTGAGGACCAGCGCCATGGCCGTCACGCTCCGCCAGTCAGATCCCGGCTTCGAAACCGCCTTCGCCGCCTTCCTCGCCACCAAGCGCGAGGTCTCGGCCGACGTCGACGAAGCGGTACGCGCCATCGTCGGCCGCGTGCGCGCCGAGGGCGACGCCGCGCTCGCGGCCTATTCGCAGCGATTCGACCGCATAGACTTCGCCACGACGCCGATGCGGGTCGACGCCGCCGAGGTCGACGTCGCGGTCGAGTCGGCCGACGAAAAGACGGTCGAGGCGCTGACGCTCGCGCGCGACCGCATCGAAATGCACCACCGCCGGCAGTTGCCAGCCGACGACCGCTATATCGATCCGCTCGGCGTGGAGCTCGGCTCCCGCTGGACGGCGATCGAGTCGGTCGGCCTCTACGTGCCGGGCGGCACGGCGAGCTATCCGAGCTCGGTGTTGATGAACGCCGTGCCGGCGCGCGTCGCCGGCGTCGGGCGCGTCGTCATGGTCGTGCCGGCGCCGGGCGGCGTGCTCAACCCGCTGGTGCTCGTCGCAGCGCGGCTCGCCGGCGTTTCCGAGATCTACCGAATCGGCGGCGCCCAGGCCATCGCCGCGCTCGCCTACGGCACCGAGACGATCCCCCCTGTGGCCAAGATCGTCGGCCCGGGCAACGCCTATGTCGCGGCGGCCAAGCGCCAAGTGTTCGGCACGGTCGGCATCGACATGATCGCCGGTCCCTCGGAAGTGCTGATCGTCGCCGACGGCTCCAACGATCCCGACTGGATCGCCGCCGACCTGCTCGCCCAGGCCGAGCATGACAGCGCGGCGCAGTCGATCCTGATCACCGACGACGAGGCCTTCGGCCGCGCCGTGGAAGCCTCCGTCGAACGCCAGTTGACCCTTCTGCCGCGCGCCGAGACAGCGGCTGCAAGCTGGCGCGACTTCGGCGCCGTGATCGTCGTCGAGCGTTTCGGCGACGCCGTTCCTCTCGTCGACCGTATCGCCGCCGAACATCTCGAACTCGCCATCGAGGATGCAGAGGCCTTCCTGGCGAAGATCCGCAACGCCGGCGCGGTGTTCCTCGGCCGGCACACGCCGGAAGTGATCGGCGACTATGTCGGCGGTTCCAACCACGTGCTGCCGACGGCGCGTTCGGCACGCTTCTCCTCGGGCCTTTCGGTGCTCGACTTCGTCAAGCGCACCTCGATCCTGAAGCTCGGACCCGAGCAGCTTCGCGCGCTGGCGCCGGCCGCGATCGCGCTCGCCACCGCCGAGGGCCTCGACGCCCACGGACGCTCGGTGGCGATCCGGCTGAACCTGTGAGACCGGCATGTCGTCTCCGGCCAGCGATCCCAACAGGCTGATCGACGTCGAACTCGACGAATCGATCGGCCGCTCAACGCCCGACGTCGAGCACGAGCGCGCGGTCGCGATCTTCGACCTGATCGAGGAGAACAGCTTCCGCCCGGTCAGTGATGCCGGCAACGGCCCCTACCGGCTGAAGCTGTCGCTGGTCGATGCGCGCCTGGTCTTCGCCGTGTCGCGCGAGAACGGCGAGCAGGTCGTCACCCACATCCTGTCGCTGACGCCGTTCCGCCGGATCGTCAAAGACTATTACATGATCTGCGAGAGCTACTACGACGCCATCCGCTCCTCGACGCCGAGCCACATCGAAGCGATCGACATGGGCCGGCGCGGGCTGCACAACGAGGGCTCGCAGACGCTGATGGACAGGCTCGCCGGCAAGATCGAGATCGACTTCGACACCGCGCGCCGCCTGTTCACGCTGGTCTGCGTCCTGCACTGGCGCGGCTGATCCCGGTGGCCGAAGCCGGCAAGGCGATACCGCGTTCGGTCCTGTTCATGTGCGGCATGAACTCGGTGCGCTCGCCGATCGCCGAGCAGCTGGCGCGGCGCCTGTTGCCGGAAACCACCTTCGTCGCCTCGGCCGGCGTGCGCGCCGGGGAACGCGACCCGTTCGTCGACAAGGTGCTCGCCGAGGAAGGCCTGTCGCTCGGCGACAGGCTGCCCAGAACGATCGACGATCTGGAGGACGACTATTTCGACCTGATCGTCACGCTCTCGCCGCAGGCTCACCACGTCGCCCTGGATCTGACACGGTCGATGGCGGTCGAGGTCGAGTACTGGCCGACTCCCGATCCGACCACGGTCGCCGGCTCGCGCGACCAGATCATGGCCGCCTACCGCGACGTGCGCGACCGGCTCAAGGCGCGGATCGCCGGCCGGTTCGGCGGCTGAGGCCGGCCGAACGCGGCGACAAGCGCTGTTCACAAGCACGCCTTTATCATATAGGTTCCGCGCCAATTCGGCCGCGGCCGGAAAATCACCAAGCAAAGGTATCGAATGCCGAAGGAAGAAGTCCTCGAGTTCCCGGGCGTGGTCACCGAACTCCTGCCGAATGCCATGTTCCGCGTGAAGCTCGAAAACGAGCACGAGATCATCGCGCACACCGCGGGCCGCATGCGCAAGAACCGCATCCGCGTGTTGACCGGCGACAAGGTCCTGGTCGAGATGACGCCCTACGACCTGACCAAGGGCCGGATCACCTACCGCTTCAAGTGAGCCACGGGCGGCATAGCAGCCGGCCCCTTGCGACGGAAAGAAGATGAGCGTCTTCGAGAAGCTGGTGCTCGCGTCGGGTTCGCCCCGGCGTATCGAGCTCCTGCAACAGGCCGGCATCGAGCCCGGCCGTATCCAACCCGCCGACGTCGACGAGACGCCGCTGCGCGCCGAACATCCGCGCTCGCTCGCCAAGCGGCTGTCGCGCACGAAGGCGGAGAAGGCGGCGGCGGCGCTTGCCGGTGACGCCGACGCGCAGGGCTCGTTCATCCTGGCTGCCGACACTGTTGTCGCCGTCGGCCGCCGCATCCTGCCGAAGGCGGAACTGCTCGATGAGGCGACGAACTGCCTCAAGCTGCTGTCGGGCCGCACGCATCGCGTCTACACCGGCGTGTGCCTGGTGACACCGTCGGGCAAGTTCCGCCAGAAGCTGGTCGAGACCAAGGTACGCTTCAAGCGCCTGTCGCGCGAGGAACTGGAATCCTACGTCGCTTCCGGCGAATGGCGCGGCAAGGCGGGCGGCTACGCCGTCCAGGGTCTCGCCGGCGCCTTCGTCGTCAAGCTGGTCGGTTCCTACACCAATGTTGTCGGCCTGCCGCTCTACGAGACCGTCGGCCTGCTCACGGCGGAGGGTTTTCCCGTCCATTTCGGCTGGCTGTCGGGTCCGCGGGTCTGAGCATGGACGGCGCGGCGAAGATCACCCCGCTGAGGCCGCGGCGTCCCTGCCCGGAATGCGGCAAGCCATCGGCGCGCGAGACCTACCCGTTCTGTTCACCGCGCTGCAAGGACGTCGATCTGAATCGCTGGTTATCCGGCAGCTATGTCATCGCTGCGACCGAGGAAGAGGCCGAGCCCGACCGGAGCGGCGCCAGCGACTGACGCTGGTCGCTCGCAGGCGGCCGGCCTCGCCGCAAGGCTACAATTCCCTCCCCTCCCTGTCAGAACTCTTCGTATGCGGCGATGAACGCGGCGATCTGCTGCGCGTTCAGCGCCTCCACCTGCGGCGTCGTCACCGCCTGAAGCTGCGCCTGCGACAGTCCCTGGATCGCCGTCGTCGACAGGCCGGGGATGGCGGCCGCACTGATCGACGCGATGTCGTCGGTGGAGAAGGCGGCGAGGTCCTGGGCGCCGAGCGCGGCAATCTGCTCGGCGGTCATATTCGCCACCTGCGCCGGGGTCAGGGCCTCGATCTGCTCGGTGCTCATTGCCGACAGCTGGGCCGGCGTCAGGCCCGCGACCGCCTTCGGCTCCAGCGCGGCGACCTGCTGCGCCGTCAGCGCGGTGATGCGGCTGGTGCCGAGAGAGGCGAGCTGAAGGGCGTTCAGCGCCCCGACCTGCGTGTTCGACAGGCTGGCGAGTTGCGGCGCGGTCAGCGCCCTCAGTTGGTGGAAAGTCAGCCGCGAAATCTGCTCGGGCTTCAGCGCGCCGAGCTGCTCGAGCGTCATCGCCTCGACATTTGCGGGCGACAGCCCCTGCAGCGCGCCGGCGCCGATCGCGGCGATGTCGTCGGGCGAGAACGTCTCCAGCGCGGCCGTCGTCAGCGCGCCGACCTGCGTCGCCGACAGCGCAGCGATCTGCATGGTCGTTAGCGCGTCGACCTGGAGCGGCGTCAGCGCCGCCACCTGCGTCGTGGTCAGTCCTGCCACGGCATTGGTGTTCAGCGCCGCCACCTGCGGCGCCTCCAGAGCGGCGAGGCTGGCCGTGGGGAGCGCCGCCACCTGGGTGCCGGTTAGCGCGCCGACCTGCTGGGCCGACAGGGCGGAGACCTGCGCGGGCGCCAGCGCCGCCACCTGGGCGGGCACCAGCGCGGCGACCTGCGCAGTCTTCAGCGCCCCGATCTGCTCCAGGCTCAGCGCGGCGGTGTTTTCCAAGGACAGACCACCGATCGCCGTGGTGCCGATGGCAGCGATGTCGTCCGCCGAGAACGTCTCCAGTGCCGCCGAGCCGAGCGCGCCGACATGCGCGGCGGTCAGAGCGCCGATCTGCGCCGCCGACAGCGTGTCGATCTGGCTGACGGAGAGCGCCGAGAACTGGTCGAGCGTCAGACCCGCTATGGCGCGCGTGCCGAGAGCCGCGATCTGATCGGTAGAGAATCCGGCGATCACGTCCGTGCCGAGCACGGCGATCTGAGTCGGCCCGAGCGCCCCGATCTGCGCCGCCGTCAGCGCGTCGCGCTGCGCCGGCGTCATCGCCGCCACCTGGCCGGGCTTCAATCCGGCGATCTGCGCAGTCGTCAACGCCGCGAACTGGTCGGGCTCGAGCCCGGCGAACCGGTCGGGCGGCATCCCGGCAAGTGCGGCAGGCGTGATCGCCGCGATCTCGGTCGCCGAGAAGGTCGCGATCGCCGCCGTTCCGAGTTCGGCGACCTGAGAGGCCGTCAGTGCGCCGATCTGGTCGATCGAGAAGGCGTCGACCTGGCTCGCAGAGAGCGCGCCGATCTGCGTTGCCGTCATGCCGGCGACCGCCTTGGCGTTGAGCGCGGCGACCTGCGCCGTCGTCAGCGACGCGACGATCTCGGCGCTCATCGCCGCGACCTGCGTGGAGATCAGCGCGCCGACCTGGTCGACGGTGAGATTGGCGACCTGCTCGGTGGTGAAGGCGGCGGTCTGGGCCGGCTTCATCGCGGCGATCTGCGCCTTGGTCAGCGCCGCCACCTGGTCGGAGGACAGTGCCGGGATCGTGGTTTCGGCGATCCCCGATATGGCGTTGGCGGGGATCGCGGCGACGTCTGCGGCCGAGAAGGTGGCGAGTTCCTGCGGCCCCAGGGCACCGACCTGCCGGGCGTTGAGGCCGGCAATCTGAGCGGGCGTCAGCGCCTCGACCTGGGCGGTGGTGAGCGCGGCCAGTTGCGCCGTCGTGATGCCGGCCACCGCGCGCGCGGTGAGGGCCGCGACCTGCTCGGTCGAGAATGCCGAGACGGCCTCGACGCTCATCGCCGTGACCTGGGTCGACGACAGCGCCTTCACCTGCGTGGTCGTCAGGGCGGCGACCTGCGAGGGGCTGAGCGCAGCGACCTGCGCGGCCTTGAGCGCGGCGACCTGCGTGGCCGTCAGCGACGAGAGCTGCTCGGCGTTGAAGCCGGCGAGGCTGTCGGGCGACAGACCGGTGATCGCCGCCGGCTTGATCGCTGCGATGTCGGCGCCCGAGAACACGGCGAAGGCCGAGCCGTCGAGGGCGGCGATCTGGCTCGACCCGAGGGCGCCGATCTGCGTCGTGGTCAGGGCGTCGACCTGCTCGACGCTCAGGGCGGCGACCTGGGCGGCCGTCAGTCCGGCGATGGCCTTCGTGCCGAGCGCGGCGACCTGCTCGGTGGAAAACGCGGCGATCTTTGCCGTCGCGATGGCGGCAACCTGAGCCCCGCCGAGCGACTTGACCTGCGCGACCGTCAGCGCGCCGAGCTGGTCTGCGGACAAGGCCGCCACCTGGGAAGGCTTCAGCGCCGCGACCTGGGAACTCGTCAGAGCACCGATCTGCTCTCCGTTGAGCGCGGCGACGTTCGCCGCGCTCAGCCCGACGATCGCAGCGGGCTTGATGGAGGCGATGTCGGTGGACGCGAAGGTCTCGAGCGCCGCTTCGCCTAGCGCGGCGATCTGGCTGGAGCCGAGCGCGCCGATCTGGGTGGTGGTCAGCGCGTCGACCTGCGTCGGCGACAGGGCGGCGATCTGCGCGGCGGTCAGCCCGGCGACGCCTTTGGTGCTCAGCGCCGCGATCTGGTCGGTGGCGAGCGCCGCCAGCTTGTCCGTACCGATCGCGGCGACCTGCGTGCCGCTCAGCGTCCGCACCTGGGCGGCGGACAGTATGCCGAGCTGGTCAGAGGTCATCGCGCCGATCTGCGAGGGCTTCATCGCGGCGACCTGCGCGGTCGTCAGCGCCGACACCTGCTCGGCGCCGAGCCCGGCGACGGCCGTTGCCGACAGGCCGAGGATCGACGTGGGCTTGATCGCCGCGATGTCGGCGGCGGAGAAGGAGGCGAGCGCCGCCTCGCCGAACGCCGAGATCTGCGTGGCGGTGAGCGCTCCGACCTGCGCCGAGGTCAGCGCGCCGGCCTGGTCGACGCCGAGCGCACCGATCTGCGCGGCGGTCAGGCCCGAAACGGCCTTGACGTTCAGGGCCGAGAGCTGGGCCGTCGACAGGACGGCGACGCCCTCGGCGCCGAGTGCGGCGAGGTGCGAGGAGGAAAAGGCGCCGATCTGGGCCGTCGACAGGGCGGCGACGTGATCCGTCGACAGGGCGGCGATCTGAGCCGGGCGCATGGCCGCCACCTGCGCGGGCGTCAGCGCCTGGACCTGCTCGACGGCGAGCCCGGAGACCACGGTCGTCGACAATCCCGCGACCGACGTCGGCTTGATCGCGGCGATGTCGGCCGCGGAGAACGTCTCCAGCGCCTCGGCGCCGAGCACGGCGACCTGCGCCGAGGTCAGCGCGCCGATCTGCGCGCTCGTAAGCGCGCCAACCTGGGCGGTTGAGAGCGCGGCGACCTGGCTCGGCCTCAGCACCGCGACCTGCGCCGGCTTCAGCGCCGCGACCTGATCGAGGCTCAGCGCCGCGATGCCGGCGCTGGTCATGCCCGGCATCGAGGTCGGCTTGATCGCCGCGATGTCTGCGGTGGAGAAGGTCGCAAGCGCCTCCGGGGTCAGCGCCGCGACCTGCCGCGAACTCAGGCTCGCCACCTGCGTCGAGGTGAGCGCCTCGGCCTGATCCGCGTTCAGCGCGGCGATCTGGGTGTTGGCGAGCGCCGCGACCTGCGCCGCGAGCAGGCCCGATATCCGGTCAGTCTCGAGCACGGCGATCTGGTCAATGGTCAGGCCGACGATCGCCGAGGGCGAGATCGCGCTGACCTGCTGGGTGGTGAGCGCGGCGACACTGCCGGTCTGAAGCGCCCCGACCTGGGTCGACGACAGAGCCTTCACCTGCGTGGCGGAGAGTTCGGCGACGTCCTCTTCGTTCCACGCGGCGATGGTGGCCGCCGAAAGTGCCCGGATCTGGCTGACGGACAGAGTGGAGATGGTCGACATCGTCCCGGGCGCTCCCGAAATTCACCTCGCGCATGGCCTCGCCGACCGGCAGGCTGCCGCCGGGAATCCCGGACGGTGATTCCGTCCATAATCGGCGGGGCTTGTCCGAGCCTGTGCTGGTGGGGTGCGTCTTCCCTCGCGGGATGTGCCGGCCGGGTTCGACGTTGCCATCGGCGCCGCGCATGGTGCCGGCGGCGGCCGGATTGTTGCGAGCCCCCATCCGGCGCGAACGGGAGCGCACAATCCGCGTTCCGAAATCGCGCCATGGCGCTGGACAGCCCCGATTCTCGTGCTATAAACCGCGCGCATTCGGGGGGCGGCGCCGGCCGTCGACCGAAAGCCGGGTGCGGGTCGCGCCGCAGTCCGGCAGGATGCCCAGGTAGCTCAGTTGGTAGAGCAGCGGATTGAAAATCCGCGTGTCGGTGGTTCGATTCCGCCCCTGGGCACCATTCATTTTATGTACGGCCCGGAGTCATTGGTAACAGTTTGTACCTAAGACATGGGTGACAACCTCGTGCCGAACGGGTTGTCGATGGTCTGCAGGGTCCTCTGTTCCAGGTCGATATATCCCAGATCATAGTGCATGAAGCTCACGAGCCAAATGCCGTCGTCGACTTCCTTGATTCCCAGCCTCTGGCCGGCGAGCACGGTCGAGACGTTGATCTTCTTCCTTGCCATGCAGATGCGGCCGCATGCGGTGACGAGGATGTCTCTGTCGTGGAAGGGGTATTGCACGTCCGGCAGGCCCTCATAGGCTTTTGAGGAAGGGGCGTAGAGCTCGGCGGGGGTCTTCATGGCGAGCGCCTCGTGCGGCCGTTCCTCGTTGAATTCGCTGACGAAGTCGTCGAATCGGCCCTGCTGCTGGAGCGTGTTCATGCCCGGCGGGCGGGCCGTTTCGGCCTTGAGCGTACGGTGCATGCGCTCATGGCGGCCGTTCTGTTGCGGGTTGCCCGGCTTGATACGCTCGATGACGATACCGAGCCTGAGCCAGAAGACCGAGAGCTTCGACAGATTGTAGAGCCCGTTGGGGCTGGCGAAGGGCAGACCGTTGTCGGAACGGATCGCCGCCGGCAGGCCGCGTTCCCGAAACAGGCGCAGGAAGGTCTCGATGACGGGCGCCTCCTTCGTGCTCTCGAGGGCTTCGCAGGCCAGGATCATGCGAGAGA
>CALFXR010000189.1 GCA_937958475.1 uncultured Mesorhizobium sp.
GACGGGCAGGCTGACGGCGCGGGTGCGGCAATTGGCGCCGCGCACGGCATTGCCCGCGTCGCTTAGGTCGAACCGTGCGCGACGACGACGTGCGTTCACCGGAATCCTCGCAAGGGGAGGATTATTTGGCAGTGCCGACGCCGGGGGGCGAACAGGAGGGCGGGCGCGGGACGGCAGAAGCCCGCCCGCGCGCCAACGTGTTCTTCGCCCATTCGGGCACCCACCGCTATTTCGTCGAGGCGGTTGCCGCGGCGTCGCGGCTGGCACGCGTCCATACGCTGGCGCTGGACGCGGCCGAGACCCCGCTCTACCGCGATTTCCGCGCGCATTACGTGCACCATTCGGGCAAGAGCCGGACCTACGAGCTCTGGTGCTTCAAGCGGCATTTCGCACTTCTCGACTTCATGAGGGCGACCGGCATCGAGGACGCCTGGCTGCTCGACAGCGACTTCCTGCTTCTCAAGCCGCTGCCTGAACGGCAGGAGATTCCCGGCGGCTATTGCGGCCTGTCGATCCCGGGCGCCCAGCGGCGCCTCGAATGGGTGGCCTCGCCGCACTGTTCGTTCTGGACGGTGGAGGCCCTCGCATCGTTCTGCGCCTTCGCCATCGCCACCTATCGCGACAGGGCGGCGATGCTCGCCGACACCTACCGCGAGCGGGCAAAGGCCGGACTGCGCGGCGCGATCTCCGACATGACGCTGCTCTACCTGTGGGCCGAGGGCGAACCCCGCGTCGCGAACCTGTTCAACTTCTCCCGGGGCGGGATCATCGACCACAACATCCGGGTGCTGACGCAGCCGGACGGGACCAGCTTCCAGGAAGAATTCCGCATGAAGAAGCTCTCCTTCGCCGGCGACGCCGTCCATGCCGAAACGACGGCCGGTGCGCGGGTGCCGCTCTACGGCATCCACTTCCAGGGCATGGCGAAGGTGCTGATCCAGGAACTCGCGGCGCGGCGCTACACCCGCTTCCGTCTGATCGCCGCGGCGCGCTCGGCGTCGTCCATCTATCGCCGGACGCTTCTCAAGCTGCGCGGCGCCTGACCGGGTTCGCCTCGGAAAGGCCCGCGGCAGTCCCGGCTTTCGTCCGCCGTCAGAACTCCTGCCAGGCCTCGTCGGGATCGTCCCAGGCGATGGCGGCCGATGTCGGGGCGGCCGTCCGCGGCATCCGCGACGGCACGCGCTGAGGCCGGGGCGAACGCGGGGCGGGCTCCGGCGCCGGCGGACGCCGGCCGCCGCCGTTCTGGCGCGGCTGGAACGCAGGCTCGGCCTCGGTGCGGAAGTCGGAGACCAGCCCGGCGAGCATCTCCGATTCCCGCGCCAGCGCGTGGCTGGCGGCGGTGAACTGCTGGGCCATGGCGGCATTGCGCTGCGTGGCCGTGTCGATGCCGTTCACGGCGCCGTTGATGCCCTTCAGCCCGCTCGCCTGTTCGCCGGCGCTCCTGGCGATCGTCGCGATGATCGAACTGATGTTGGCCACGCTCTCGTTGATCCGGGCGACGGTCTCGCCGGTCTGGGCGACCAGGCGGGAGCCGTTCTTCACCTGCCCGGCGGAGGTATTGATCAGATCCTTGATCTCCCTGGCGGCCTCGGCCGAACGCTGCGCCAGGCTGCGCACCTCCTGGGCGACCACCGCGAAGCCGCGCCCGGCATCCCCCGCCCGCGCCGCCTCGACGCCGGCGTTGAGCGCCAGCAGGTTGGTCTGGAAGGCGATCTCGTCGATGACGGCGATGATCTTGGTGACCTCGACCGACGAGCGCTCGATGCCGGTCATGGCGGCGATCGCCTGGCCGACGATGGCATGGCTCTGGCCCGCATCGGCCGCGACCGTGGCGACGGCGTCGCGCGCCTCGGCGGCGCCCGCGGCCGTGCGCGTCACCGACCTGGTGATCTCGTCGATCGCGGCGACGGTCTGCGCGACACTGACGGCCTGCTGCTCGGTGCGCCGGGCGAGTTCGTCGGCCGCGCGCCGGATCTCGGCGGTGCCGTTCCCGACCTGGTCACCGGTCTCGACGATGCCGGCCATTGCCTCCTGGAGGCGGTCCATGGCCAGGTTGAAGTCTTCCTTGAGCTTCTGGTACTCCTTCGGGAAATCGACCTTGAGCCGCGAGGTCAGATCGCCTTCGGCGACCCGGGACAGCGCCGCGCCGATGAGCCTGACCACCGCCGACTGGAGCTTCGCCGCGGCAGCACGCGTCGAATCGCCCTCCTGGCGCTGGGCTTCCGCCGCGGCGCGTTCGACCTCGCCCTGACGTTCCGCGGCGGCGCGTTCCAGCGCCGCGGTGCGCAGGCCCTCGAGCGACCGCGCCACGGCGCCGATCTCGTCGCCGCGATCCCGGCAGCCGACGGGGCTTTCGAGATCGCCGCCGGCCAGGCTGCGTGCGCGTTCGGCCATCGCGCGCAGCGGCCGCGCGATCAGGCCGCGAAAGGCGAGCACGAGGACCAGGACCAGGCCGAGCGCCGTCGCCGACTGCGCCAGCAATGCCCGTATCCACAACGAGAAGCGAATGTCGTCGAGCCTGCCGGTGTCCCATACGAGCCCGACATAGCCGACCGGGGCCCCGGCCTCCGCGACCCGTGCCGGCGCGACCATGACCACGCGCCCGTCGACCCACTGGACGACCGCATCGGCGGGGGCGATGCGCAATAGCGTGCGCATCATCGAATCGCTGGCGATGTCGCTGAAGCCGGGGGCCGCATAGGCGGCGATCTCGTCGCTGGCGCCGTCGAAGGCGACCAGGCGCAGGAGTTCGTTCCCGTCGCCCCTGGCGTAGGCGGCGTAGGCCTGCGCGACCGCGTCGGGGCTCTTCGAGCGGATGCCTCCCGCCGCCGCCGCGGCGATCTGCCCGGCCTGCGTCGTCCAGCCCCGGACGGCGTAGTCGTTCAGCCGGTCGCGCGCAGTGCTGTCGTTGTAGGTGACGGAGACGCCGAGGCCGAGGAGGTTGGCGGCGAGGATCGCCAGGCCCAGCTTCGCCACGGCCGGCATCCGTCCCGGCAAGCCTGCCCTTCCCTCCGGTTCCACCGCGGCCGCCACCTCGCCCCGTCCCGGATCAGCGCGCGCCGAGGGCGGTTCCGAGCCCGGTCGCTCCGATGGCGAGCGCCCCCTGAATGGTCATGCCGTTCCCCCGATTCCCGCGCGGCGACTCGGCGGCGAGCCTGGTCACCCTTCTTGCCGGCATAGGCCTCCTATCTTTCGCGGGCCTTGCGCTGCGTCCGCGACACCGCGGCAAGGAAGCTGTGCAGGACCGGGCCGGCGCGGATGGAATCGGCGGCCGGCCGCCATAGACTGGCGGGACGATTCCTCCCGCGCCGGCAACGTCGCTTGGACAAGAACGGCCATATCCCCACTGCCCTGGGCAGCGCCGCAGCCTCGGCGCGGTCGCTGGGCGACGTTGCGACGGCGATGGCGATGCTCGCCAGACATGTCGGCGCCACGCGCTATCTCCTCCTCGACCTGCCCAAGACCCATGCGATCGAGGCGACGCGCATCGTCGCCTGCGACTGGCCGCATGTCGCGGTGGAGATCCTCGGACTGGCGACCATATCGCGCATCGCGCTGGCGTCCGGCGCCGCCCCGGTGGGGAGTCCCGCGCAGGATTACCGGCGGGTGCCGGTCAAGGCCTTCGACCGGCTCGTCGAAGAAGGCACGAGCGAGCGGCTGTCGTCCTTCGAGCTGCGCGAGCTGGCCTCGTCGAGGATCCATGCGGGCGTCTCCGAGGGGCTGATGGTCCTGTCGTCGGACGCCGAGGGCAGCATCGATCCCGGCCGGCTGCCCGCTGCGCAGATGCTGGGCAGCTACCTGTGGTCGAAGCTCAACGCCGGCCGCGAATTCAGCGCGCTCAGCGACCCGCTGTCGGCACGCGAGCGCGAATGCCTGCTGTGGGTCTCGGAGGGGAAGACCACCGAGGAGGTGGCGGTGATCCTGGGCGTCTCGGCGAACACGGTCAACCGCTACGTCCTGCACGCCACGCAGAAGCTGTCGGCGGCCAACCGCACCATGGCGATCGCCGTCGCCATCCGCAACGGGATGCTGTGATGGCCCCGCGTGCGACGCCGAAGAGGACGAAGAAACGCCCCGCCCGGCCGGGACCGGCGGAACGGGCGAAGACCGCGCTCGCCGAATTCCACGCCTGTTTCGCCGGGATCGCCGACGAGGCCGGTTGCGAGGAATTCGCCGTGTTCCGGGTCGGCTGCTCGCCATCGCGTTGCCGCCTGCAGGCGCTGGTCGACGGCGACTACCCGCGGACCTCGCGGATGAGCCGCCGGCTTTCGAGCAGGACCGTCGAGGCGGGGGCGGCGCGGCTGCAGACCTCGTCGATCCCGTTCTGGTGGCGCAAGGGTGCCAGGCACGATCCCCTTCCCTCCGCCATCGCCACGATGGAGAACGTGCTCGGCCTCGACGGCGCCGGCATCGCGTTTCCGCTGCCGGCCAGCGCCGGCCGGCTCGGCCTCGCGGTATTCGTCGGCGCAGCGGCGCCGCTTTCGGGCGAGGCGATCATCGACCTGCACCTGCGCTGCATCGGCCTGTTCTCGTCGCTGCTGGAGACGGCGCAGTCGCCCGCGGGCGACGTTCCGGCGATGTCGAACCGCGAGCTCGACTGCCTGAGGCTCACCGCCGACGGCAAGACCAGCGAGGAGATCGCCGCGATGCTCGGCCTGTCGATGCACACCGCGACCCAGTACCTGACCAGCGCGGCGCAGAAACTCGACGCGGTGAGCCGCACCCACGCCGTGGCGAAGGCGCTGCGGCTCGGCCTGATCACATAGGGCTGTTCAAGCTTCCCGTCCCCGGCCCCGCCGGACGATCAAACGCTCAGGCGGCCGCCGAAGGCCGCTGAGCCGCGCCGCGGCGTGCCTTCAGCCGCGCCGCGGCGATGGCCGACTCGAGGAAGCGGGAATTCTCCTCCGGATCGTCGGAGGATTCCTCGAAGGCGACATAGTTGACGTCGACGGCGGCGGTGAGATCGGCGAGCTTCAGCGTGAAATAGACGGTGACGCCGCCCGGCTTCAGCTGCATGTCGAGCAGGATCTCCGGATTGCCCGACCAGTCGACATTGGCGGAGCCGCCGTGGCCGAAGCACAGCGTGCCGGGCATGAAGAACAGCTCCGAGGCGGACTCGACGATGTCGGCGATCGCCGCAAAGCGCTCGAGCCGGATGTAGGCGACATAGTCGGCGATATCGACCAGGCGCAATTCGCTCGCGACCTCCTCGATCGCCTTGGCGACAATCATCTCACGGACGGCGGTATGCGGCTGACGGATCATGCGCGATCCTTGCTACGCTGCGCTTGTGCCGACCTTGCGTAGACGACGCGGATCAGCTCCGCGACAGCCTGGTAGAACTGTGCCGGGATCATGCTGTCCACGGTGACCTGCTTGTACATGGAACGCGCCAGGGCGACGTTCTCGAAGATCGGGATGTTGTTCTCCTCCGCGATCTCGCGGATACGCAGCGCGACGAGGTCCTGGCCCTTCGCGACGACGACCGGCGCGGCGTCCTGGTCGCGCACGTAGCGCAGCGCGATCGAATAGTGGGTCGGGTTGGCGATGATGAGCGTCGCCTTGGGCACCGCCGCCATCATGCGCCGGCGCGCGCGGTCGCGCGCCACCGAGCGGATCCTCGCCTTCACGATCGGATCGCCCTCGGCCTGCTTGTGCTCGTCCTTGACCTCCTGCTTGGTCATCATCAGGTCCTGGAGCCAATGGAAGCGCTGCCAGAGCAGGTCGACGCCGGCGATCGCGGCCATCACCAGCGTGACGGTGACCAGCAGCTGGATGAGGATGTCGCGCATCACCAGCCCGAAGGATTCGGGATCGGCGAGCATGCCCTCGAGCAGCGTCGTGTGGACGCCCCGCATCGTGCCGACCAGGAACGCGATGGTGAAAAGAAGCTTGGCCACGGATTTCAGGAACTCGGCGATGCCCTGGGCACCGAACAGGCGATTCCAACCCCCGATCGGCGAGATGCGCGACAGTTTCGGCTGCACCCGGTCGAGAACGGCGCGCGGGCTGTTCTGCACGATGGAGCCGCCGATGCCGGCGACGATCATCAGGGTGATGAAGACGACGAGAAGCTTGCCGATCTCGAGGAACACCGCCTCGTAGAGCGAGGACGCGTTGACGTCGGATTCCAGCGACCATTCCTCGGGCCGCTCGAGAAAGGCCGCGAGGAAGGAGCCGAAACCGGTGATCTGGTCGTAGGCGAAGAAGATGACGTAGACGAGGATGGCGAGGAAGGAGAAGAACAGCGGCGCTTCCTTGGAAAAGGGCAACTGGCCCTTCTCCACGGAGTCGCGGATCTTCTTCTCCGACGCCGGTTCTGTCTTGCTTTCCTTGTCCGGGGCGTCGGCCATCGCTCTACCGAAGGGCGATCAGGCTCAGGCCGCGGCCTGCGCGGCGCCGGGCAGCGCGAACGCGCCCTCGTTCGCCATGCGGATGGCCCTGGCCGCGATTTCCCGGCGTGCCTTCGATATGTCGGACATCGAGACCAGGTCGGAACCCTGGCCGAGCTCGGACTCGATCATGCGGCGCGTACGCGCGCCGATGGAGGACAGCACCGCCTCGGCGAGCACCGGATTCGAATTGCGCAGCGCCTTCGTCACCAGTTCCGTGTCAATGCCGTCGAACAGCGTGACACGCGCCTTCGGCGGGAGGTTGACGATGTCTTCGAAGGAGAACAGCTGACCGCGGATGACATCGATGTCGTTCGCGCCTGCCACGGCCAGATCGTCGAGGATCTGGTCGAGTTCGGCCTTGTCCAGCTCGTTGAGGAGCCCGACCACCTTGGCCTGCCCTCCCTTCGACGCCTTGCCCGAACTCGCCTTCAGGAAGATCGCCCGAAGCTGGTTCTCGATCATGCGCTGCGCCGTCGGTGTGACCGTTCCGAGCGACATCATCCGCTTCACGACCTCGCCGCGATACTCCCGCGTCATCTGCAGCAGGATCTTCGCGCTGGCCGACGAGGAGAGATTCGAGACCACGTAGGCGGTGGTCTGCGGATGTTCGCCCGACAGCATGGTCGCGACCTCCTGCGGCTCGGCGGCCTCGATCGCCGGCCAGGGCGGCGTCTCCTCGTGGACGACGGAACTCTGCTCACGCCCGAGAATGGCGTCCATCTGGTCCGTGGAAAGGGTCTCCGTGAGGAGGGTATCCATCGTGTCGGCCGAATCGAGGAGGCCCGCGCCTTCCGCGAACTCGTGCTCGAATTCGGCGACGATCTTCTCCAACTCGCTCTGCGGGATGGTCTTGAGCCTGCGCGCGCCCTCGATGAGCGTCTTGAGTTCGTCCTGCTTGAAGAACTTGAGAAGACGGCCGGCGGCGGGCTTGCCGATGGCGACCAGGATCGCCGCCGCCTTCTGCGCGCTGGTCAGTTCCATGCCGTCGATCATCGCTACCCCGCTTTCCGACCGGATGGAGACGTCACACGGACTGGCCGCTGACGATTTCGGTGACGCGCACGCCGAAGCGGGACGGGTCGGATTCGAGCACGGTTATCTCGCCGCGCGCTATCTTCCTGCCGTTGACGATGACGTCGACCGGCTCGCCGATCCTGCGGTTCAGGGGGATCGTCGCGCCCTTCTGCAGCGACATGAGATCGGCGACAGGCACCTCGGCGCTGCCGAGCACGATCTGGACATCGACGAGGATCCCCATGATGACGCTGGCGTTGGGCGCCGCGCCGTCGCCGAAGTCGGTCATCGGCATGGACGACATCGACGGGGCGGCAGGCCCGTTGAGGGCGCCGCGGAGTTCGTCGATCGCCTTGTCGAGTTCCTCCTGGTGCTCTTCGAGGTCCATCGCTGGCATTGGCTCGTTCATCGTCCCACTCCAATCCCGCTCACCGCCGGCGAGGAAGCCTCATCGCGCGAGCAGGCCGTCCATCATGTCCTGATTCTCGTCAACAGGATGCTTGATTCGCACCGAAAAGTTCTGGCCGAGCTTGCCGAACTCGCAGATGAAAAGAGCCTTGTTGCGCGAGGCGAGCCTGGTCGTCGAGCGCGCGAGCGCCGGCATTTCGAGAATCTGGCCGACCCGCAGCGCCGAAAGCGCGCCGAGGGACATCTGCTGCAGCGGAACCACCGCGTCGAGCGTCACCGTCGAGCGGCGCACTTCTTCGCCGAGCCTTTCGGTCCATTCGCCGCCCTGCTCGGCACCGGCAGCGTCTCCCGAACCGAGGGATTGCAGGAGCACGCGCTGGGGAAGGGTCATGACCACGCGGCCCGTGGATTTCGCGCCGCGGATCACGATCGGAATCCTGATGGCGGGGCCGTCGCGCAGGACGTGCTTGGCGATGTCGGGGCCGGTGAAGGCCTTCTGCACCGGCCGCCGAAGCTTCAGGGCGGACGCCGGGCCGTCCGCCGCCCCGGCTATCTCCTCGAAGACCGTCGTCATCATCTCCAGCTCGATCTCGGAAAGCGGACGGCCGATGGGCACCGCGGGGAACTCCGGATCGGCGCCGAGGAAGGCGCCGACGAGCAGCGAGACGCAATCGCTGTCCATGTCGAGCAGGAGCGCGTCGGGCGAGGATTGCGAGGCCGCAACGGCGACGGCGTGGCTCTCGCCGCTCTGCGACAGCGCCTGGGACATGCGCGCGATCTCGATGCGCTCCAGCTCGAATTCGAGCGGAAAGGAGAGGTGATGGTTCAGGCGCTCGCCGAGATCCGCGACCGTCCGCTTGCCGAGCTTGCGACCCGCCTCGACGACCTTGTCGGGCTCCCCCGTGTCGCCGACGAGGCGCTCGAGGATGTAGGCCCTCGCGTCCGCCGGACTGACTGCGCTCGCCATCGCCTCAGGCCGCCTTGTTCTCGGCGTGGCCGGCGTTCAGCGTGCTCTGCTCCACGGCGTCGATCGAGGGACGGTCGTAGGCGGAGATGGTCTTGCGGCCGAACTCCAGCGCCACCTGCGGCAGCGACCCGTTCATGTAGGCGAGAAGGGTCTGCTTGACGATCACATAGAGGCGGTTGCGCTTCTCGCGCACCGTCTTGACCTGCGTAGCGATCGGTCCGACGACCGAATAGGCCATGAAGATGCCGAGGAACGTCCCGACCAGCGCCGCGCCGATCAGGCCGCCGAGGATCTCCGGGGACTGGTCGAGCGCGCCCATCGCCTTCACGACGCCGAGAACGGCGGCGCAGATGCCGAGCGCTGGGAAGCCGTCGCCCATCGCCACCAGCGCATGATAGGCCTTCAGCTTGTCGCTGCGGATGGTGTGGATCTCTTCGTCCATCAGCGCCTCGATCTCGTGCGGCCGGGCGTTGCCGATGATGATGATGCGGCAGTAGTCGCAGATGAAATGCGTCAGGTCGTGGTTCTTCAGGACGGTCGGAAACGCCTGGAAGATCGCCGATTCCTCGGGATTGTCGATATGCGCCTCGACCTCGTTGCGCGACTTGGTGCGCAGCTCGCGCATGATGGCGTGGAGGATGCCGAGCGTCTCCAGATACTCCTGCTCCTTCGGCACGGAGTACTTGATGGCCTCGACGATGCCCTTGCCGGCGTCCTTCACCGTCTTCATCGGATTGGCGACGACGAAGGTGCCCAGCGCGGCGCCGCAGATGATCACGACTTCCCAGGGCTGGAACAGCACCTCGATGTGGCCGCCCATCGCCATGAAGCCGCCGAGCACGCAGCCGAGCGTGATGATGAGGCCGATGATAATTCCCAAGGGGCACCTATGCGCAGTTCGCCAGCGATGTTGACGGGTAACAACCGTGCCTTGTGTGAGGCTTGAATCCGCCGGCCCCGCAGCGGGCCGATCAGCTTCGCGCAAGGGCGGTGGGCTATGACCGCGACCTGGACACAGCCGGGAGACCGTCCGCGTGATCAACACCTATACGAGCTATCGCCTGATCAGCGCCGACATGACCAAGTCGATCGAGCGCATCAGCAACCAGCCCCAGGTCGAGCGCGAGACCGAATACTATCTGGAGAAGATCACCGACGTTAAGTCGATCGAGGATCTCATGGCCGACGAGCGGCTGTTCCGCTACGCGATGAAGGCGCACGGCCTCGAGGACATGAACTATGCCAAGGCGTTCATGGTCAAGGCGCTCGAGGGCGGCCTCGACGACGAGGACAGCTTCGCCAACAAGCTGACCGACAAGCGCTATGCCGACTTCGTCGAGACCTTCAACTTCGTGCGCCACGGCGAAGCCACCACGGCGTTCACCCGCGCGCAGCAGGGAACGGTCGACAAGTACCTGCGCCAGACGCTCGAAGAGGACGCGGGAAACTCGAACGAGGGCGTGCGGCTGGCGCTCAACTTCGCCCGCAACGCGGGCGAGATCGAAACCGCCTACGACATCCTTGCGAACACGGCCTATTCCAAGGTGGTTCGCACCGTGCTCGGACTGCCCGATTCGTTCGCGACCGCGGACATCGACAAGCAGGCGGCGATGATCGAGAAGCGCATCAATCTCGAGGATTTCCAGGACCCCGAGCTGCTCGACAAGTTCCTGTCCCGCTTCACCACCATGTGGGAACTGGAGAATCCGACCTCCACGGAAAGCACCTCGATCGCCGCCCTATTCAGCCAGCCCGTCGAGTACGGCATCTCGTCCGACGTGATGCTGACGCTCCAGGGGCTCAAGCTGGGAGGCAGCTGAACGTGGAAAACGGTCTTTCCGTCGCCCTCTCCGCCCAGGTCGCGCTGGAGAACCGGCTCAACACGATCGCCGACAACGTCGCCAACGCCAACACCGTCGGCTTCCGCGCCACCAATGTGAAGTTCTCGGACCTGGTGTTCGGCGTCGGTGACAAGTCGATGGACTACGTCTCCCCCGGCGACACCTATCTGTCGCAGGCCACGGGTCCGATGCGCGAGACGGGCAACCCCTTCGATTTCGCCGTGCAGGGCGACGCCTGGTTCGCCATCCAGACGCCGGCGGGCACGGTGATGACGCGCGACGGGCGCTTCGTCATGCGCGACACCGGCGACCTGGTCACGCTCGAGGGCAACGCGGTCCTCGACGCAGGCGGCGCGGCGATCCAGCTCAACCCGCGCGAGGGCGCACCGACGGCCGGCGCCGACGGCTCGCTTCGCCAGAACGGCCAGCTGATCGGCGCGATCGGGCTCTACCAGTTCGATCCGGGCCCGAACTTCACGCGCTACGGAAATTCCGGCGTCATTCCCGACCAGCCGCCGCAACCGATCGTCGACCGCGGCGACGTCGGCGTCGTCCAGGGTTTCGTCGAGGACTCCAACGTCAATCCGGTGAAGGAGATGACGCGGCTGATCATGGTCCAGCGCGCCTTCGAGAACGCCGCGGCGCTGGTCCGGGCGAGCGAGTCCACCTACACGGACGCGATCAAGACGCTCGGCTCGAAATAGGCCGCCGCTAGGGAATGAACGCCGCCCTCGCCAGGAAGAAGCAGAAGGAAGCGCCGCCGGCCGCGCCGGCGCGCGCCTCGGAACTGCGCGCAGACGATCCGCTCGCCGCGCTGGAGCGCGCCTTCCGCGGCTTCCGCAACACGGGAGCGTCCATCCTGAAGCGCGGCGGCCGCGTCAACGAGGTGTCGTCCACCCACTACAAGGTGCTCGGCCTGTCCAGCGGCGTCCGCCTCGGCGACATCGTCTACAGCCCGTCGCACCCTTCCGAAGGGTCGGGCGAGGTCGTCCAGATCACCCTCGACGAAGTGGTGGTCTCTCCCTACGGCAAATCGACCGAAATGCGGGTCGGCGACGCGGTCTTCACCAATGGTCCGCTGACGCTGACGCCGGGCGCCTCATGGAGGGGGCGCGCCGTCGATGCGCTGGGCCGCCCGATCGACGGCGGGCCGCCGCTGGTCCCCGACGCGATCCCGTCGGAACGGATCGATGGCGTCCCCGGCGCCCTGTCGCGGCAGCGCGTCGACAAGCCGTTCCTCACCGGCGTCCGCGTCATCGACATCTTCACGCCGCTCTGCTTCGGCCAGCGCATGGGCGTCTTCGCCGGATCGGGCGTCGGCAAGTCGACGCTGCTCGCCATGCTGGCGGCGGCCTCGGCCTTCGACACGGTCGTCGTCGCGCTCGTCGGCGAGCGCGGCCGCGAGGTGCGCGAGTTCCTCGAGGACACGATCGGCGCCGAGAGCATGGCCAAGACCGTCGCCGTCGTCGCCACCAGCGACGAGAGCGCGATGATGCGCCGCCGCGCGCCGGACACGGCCATGCGCGTGGCCGAGCACTTCCGCGACCGCGGCGACAGCGTCCTGCTGCTGCTCGATTCGATCACCCGCTTCGCCCACGCGCTGCGCGAGGTGGCGATCGGCACGGGCGAACCGCCGGTGGCGCGCGGCTATCCGTCCTCGGTCTTCACCGACCTGCCGAAGCTGCTCGAGCGGGCCGGCCCCGGCCGGGCGGGCACCGGCTCGATCACCGCGATCCTCTCGGTCCTCGTCGATGGCGACGACCACAACGACCCCGTGGCCGATTCCGTGCGCGGCATCCTCGACGGGCACATCGTGCTCGAACGTTCGATTGCCGAGCAGGGCCGCTACCCGTCGGTCAACCCGCTGTCGTCGATCTCGCGGCTGGCGCCGAAGGCCTGGAGCGACGACCAGAAGATGGTCGTCTCCAAGCTCCGCGCCATGATCGCCCGGTTCGAGGACACCCGCGACATCCGCCTGATCGGCGCCTACCAGCCCGGCAACGATGCCGAGGTCGACATCGCCGTGGCCCAGGTGCCGGTCATCTACGAGGCGTTGAACCAGTCGCCGAAGGACGGTCCGTCGGACGACGCCTTCAGCGATCTCGCCCGGTTTCTGAAGAAGCAGGACAAGCCGCATGTGGCCAAGGCGGGCTAAGGACCGGATCGCGGCCGTACCGGAAAGGCCGCTGGCGGGTTCGGCAAAGCCGCCGGCGGGCCCGGCGAAGCCGCTGGCGTCGCAGCGCGTGCGGCCGCCCAAGCGCGCCCGACTGACGGAAGACATCCTGCTCGGCCTGTTCGGGATCGCGCTCGGCCTCGGCAGCGCGTTCTTCCCCTGGTACGTCTTCTTCAACCAGGAGAAGTTCGGCATCCGCGCCGTCAAGCTCGACAGCGGGATCCAGACGGTGGACGGCCTCTCCTCCAGCACGCCGCAGATGCCCAGGATCGCCGATCCGGCCGAGATCAAGGAGATCACCAGCCTCGATCTCGACCGGCTGCCGACCGGCACGACGCCGCAGGACGAGCGGGACGAGCAGGCCACGGGCAGCGTCCCGGCGATCGTCGAGCAGCCCTACCCCCACCATGAAGCCGAGTTCCGCGTCATCCACATCGAGAACGGCCGCGCCATGATCGAGGACGATTCGGGACTGTGGATCGTGCAGCGCGGCTCGACGCTGCCCGACATGACCAAGGTGACCTCGATCGAGCAGCGCGACAGCGGCTGGGTGGTCGTCACCAGCGGCAAGCGCGTGCTCGCCATCACCCCCTGATCCGCCGCCGTCTTCGCGCAAGGCCCGCGCAAGACTGCCCGCCTACTGTTCCATGCGAGTTCACGGAATCTGCAATGGAACCTGTCCAGCTTTTCGATCTCGCTTCGCAGCAGGCGCGCTGGCTCTCCGTGCGCCAGGCGGTGATCGCCGGCAACGTCGCGAACGCGAACACGGCCGGTTTCCGGCCGCTGGACGTCGAGCCCTTCGCCACGGTGCTGAGCAAGGCGACGCCGTCGATGGCGGCGACCGACGCCCAGCACCTGGGCGGCGAGGATTTCGGCTCGTCGATCGGCTTCAACGAACAGGACGCCGACGTTCCGGTGCGCCCGTCGGGCAATTCCGTCCGGCTCGAGGACGAGCTCGTCAAGGCGGGGGAGATCAGGCGCGGCTTCGAGCTGAACACCGCCATCGTCAAGGCCTTCCACCGCATGATCCTCATGGCCGCGAGAAGCTGACAATGGATCCGATCGCCACCGCCCTGAAAGTCGCCGCCTCCGGATTGCACGCCCAGTCGGAGCGGTTGAGGATCATCTCGGAAAACCTCGCCAACGCCCAGTCGACCGGCAACACGCCCGGTTCGGATCCCTACCAGCGCAAGACCATCGCGTTCGCCGCGGAAGTCGACCGGGTGAACGGCGGCGAGTTCGTCCGCATCGCCGACATCGCGCGCGACGAGTCGGCTTTCCCGGTCGAGTTCGATCCCGGCCACGAGGCCGCCGACGACGCAGGCTACGTGAAGCTGCCCAATGTCAACACGCTGGTCGAGATGGCGGACATGAGCGAGGCGAACCGCGCCTACGAAGCCAACCTTCAGGTCATCAAGCAGGCCCGCGACCTGATCTCGATGACGATCGACCTCATGAGGAGTCAAGGCTGATGAACCCGATCTCGATCATCGGAGGGATCGCCCAGAGCGGCGCCCTGTCGTCGATCGCCGACGCCATCTCCGGCAATGCCGGGGCAGCGGCACCGATCGGCGGCACGAATTTCCTCGACGCGCTCGGCGGCGCGGCGGGCAAGATCGTCGACACGCTGAAGCGCTCCGAGCAGCTTTCCATCGACGCGCTCGCCGGCGGCAACGTCCATGCCCGCGACGTCGCGGATGCGGTGATGAGCGCCGAGCAGTCGTTGCAGGCGGCGATCGCGATCCGCGACAAGATCGTCAGCGCCTATCTCGAAGTCAGCCGCATGGCGATCTGAGGAATAAATCGATGAGAGCTCTCGCCATCGCCGCCACCGGCATGAACGCCCAGCAGCTGAATCTGGAAGTCATCGCCAACAACATCGCCAACATCAACACGACCGGCTTCAAGCGGGCCCGCGCCGAGTTCACCGACCTGCTCTACCAGGCGGAGCGGCTGGAGGGCGTTCCCAACCGGGCCAACCAGAGCGTCATCCCCGAAGGCGCCCATGTCGGCCTCGGCGTGAAGACCGCCGCGATCCGCAACATCCACATCCAGGGATCGCTGACCAGCACCGACAACAAGTTCGACCTGGCCATCGTCGGAAACGGCTGGTTCCAGATCGAGGGCGCCGACGGCCAGACCCGCTACACCCGCGCCGGCTCCCTGAACACCAATGCGGACGGCCAGATCGTCACCGCCGACGGCTTCACCGTGTCGCCGGCGATCACCATCCCTGTGAACACGGTCGAGGTGATCATCAACAAGACCGGCCAGGTGTTCGCGCGTATCGACGGCCAGACGGCGCTGCAGAACCTCGGCCAGCTCACCCTTGCCACCTTCGCCAACGAGGCCGGCCTGACTCCGCTCGGCGACAATCTCTTCCAGGAATCGCCCGCCTCCGGCACCGCCGTCGTCGGCGTCCCCGGCGATCCGGGCTTCGGCACGGTCGAACAGGGCTATCTGGAGAACTCGAACGTCGATCCGGTGAAGGAAATCACCGAGCTGATCTCGGCGCAGCGCGCCTACGAGATGAATTCCAAGGTCATCCAGGCGGCCGACGAAATGGCTGCGGTGGTGTCGAAGAACATACGGTAGCCGATATGCCCCGCGTCTCCAGGTCCAGGCTTCGTCTGCTGGCGGCAGCCGCGATCGCCCTCGCCTGCGCGGGGGCGCCGGTGCTTGCCGACGAATTCGCAGTGGTCACCAACCGCGTCGTCTATCCCGGCGAGGTCATCACCATGGCGATGGTCGAGGAAGTGCCGCTGGTGCGCGGAAACCGCAATCTCGGGCCGATCTACCAGCAGGCCGGGCTGATCGACGGAAAGGTCGCGCGGCGGACCATCCTGCCCGGTCGCATCATTCCGGAGAACGCCGTCCGCCCGGCCTACCTGGTCCAGGTCGGCAAGCCGGTGGAGATCGTCTACAACGACGGCGGCCTGGTCATCAACGCCACCGCCGTGCCGCTCCAGGCCGGCGCCGCAGGCGACGTCATCACGCTGCGCAACATCGACAGCGGACGCACCTTCTCCGGAACGGTCATGGCCGACGGCACCATCAGGGTCGGCGCCTCATGATGCGCGCAGCAATCCTCTCGCTCGCCGTCCTCGCCGCGCTGCAGCCCGCCGCCTGGGCCGACGGTCTGAGCAAGAAGGCCAAGGGCGAACTCGCGGCCCGTGCCGGCGGAGCCTTCGTCGACGCCGAGTACGATCCCGAGACGGTCGCCCGCCTGTTCGACGAGACCAGCGGCCCGAGCAACCTGCCCCCCGGCCGGACCGCTTCGCGCATCAAGGACATCGCCATGGTCCAGAGCGCGCGCGACAACCAGCTGATCGGATACGGCCTCGTGATCGGCCTCCAGGGGACCGGTGACGGAATGCGCAACTCGCCGTTCACCGAGCAGTCGGTGCGCGCGATGCTGCAGAACCTGGGCATCGCGACGGAAGGCGGCCAGACCCGCGCCAAGAACGTCGCCGCGGTCATCGTCACCGCCAACCTGCCGGCCTTCGTCCAGTCGGGATCGCGCATCGACGTCACCGTCTCCTCGCTCGGCGACGCGACCTCGCTCGCCGGCGGCACGCTGGTCATGACGCCGCTGCGGGCGCCGGACGGCGAGATCTACGCGGTCGCGCAGGGGCCGATGTTCGTCTCGGGATTTTCCGCACAGGGCGAGGCCGAGAGCCTGACCCAGGGCGTGCCGACGGCGGGGCGGGTGCCGAACGGCGCGATCGTCGAACGCGAGATCCCGGCCAAGCTCAAGGATTCGCAGATCGTCACGCTGCAGCTGCGCAACGCCGACTTCACCACGGCGGTGAAGGTCACCGACGTCATCAACGGTTTTGCCGCCAGCCGCTTCGGCAAGCGCGTCGCAGCCGAGCAGGACGCCCGCACGATCTCGGTCCGCAAGCCGGACGGGATCTCGGCGGCACGCTTCATCGCCGAGCTCGAGAACCTGATCGTCGAGACCGACATGCCGGCCAAGGTGGTCGTGGACGAGAAGACGGGAACCATCGTCATCGGCCAGGACGTCAAGATCTCCCGCGTCGCGGTGAGCTACGGCAAGCTGACCGTGCGCATCACGGAAACGCCCGAAGTGTCCCAGCCCGCGCCCTTCTCCAAGGGCGAGACCACGGAAGTGCCCGGCACCGTCATCGACGCCTACCAGGAAGGAACCAACGTGGCCCTCGTCGAGGGGCCCAACCTCGAGACCCTGGTCAACGGCCTCAACCGCATCGGCGTGAAGCCCGACGGCATCATCGCGATCCTCCAGGGGATCAAGTCGGCCGGGGCGCTCCAGGCCGAGCTCGTGCTGCAATAGGCGAGACATGAGCGAACGCCCCAACCGCAGGTACCTCCGCAAGATGCGCAGCCTCGCCGCGGCGACGGCGCTGGTGCTCGGCGGCGCTGCGCTGAACGGCACCGACGCGCTCTCCGAGGTGGCGAACACGGGCGCGCAGATCTCCGACGAGATCCGCCAGTTCTGCTCGAACATCGCCGATGCGGCGAAGGACCGCCGCTACGCGCTCCAGGTGATGGAACTGGAGAAGCTGAAGAAGGATATCGACGCTCGGGTGGAGAAGCTCGAGGCCAAGCGCGCCGAATACGAGGAATGGCTGAAGCGCCGCGAGGACTTCATGGCCAAGGCCGAGGCAAGCGTGGTCGACATCTACTCGAAGATGAAGCCGGACGCGGCGGCCGAGCGCCTCTCCGCCGTCGAGCCGATGCTGGCCGCCAGCATCCTGATGAAGCTGAACACGCGACAGGCCGGCGTCATCCTCAACGAAATGAACAGCAAATCGGCCGCCAAGCTCACCGGCATCATGGCCGCCGTCGCCAATCCGCAGGATCCGACATGAAAAGAGCCGTCCTCGCCCTCGCCGCCGTGGCGCTGCTCTCCGGCTGCGGCGGCGCGATCAACGAGATCGGCGTCGAGCCGGCGATGTCGCCGGTCGGCAGCGGGCTCGCGCCGACCCTCGCCTCGACCACGGCGACCGCCACCTACCCGGAAATGCCGCCGCCGCCGGTCAAGCGCTTCTCGCTATGGGACGACCGCCAGAGCCATCTCTTCACCGACGCCCGCGCGCTGCGCCAGGGCGACATCCTGACCGTCGAGATCTCGCTCGACGACGAGGCGAAGTTCAGCAACAAGTCGGACCGCAAGCGCACGCAGGGGCGCGGCATCGGCCTCGGGGCCAGCGCAGACGTCGAGGGCTTCACCTTCGAGGGCAGCGGCGACCTCGACTACTCGTCGTCCTCGACCTACGCCGGCGACGGAGCGACCGCGCGGTCGGAAAAGCTCGATCTCAGGGTCGCGGCAGTCGTCACGGACATCCTGCCCAACGGCAACCTGATCATCCGCGGCACCCAGGAGGTGCGCGTCAACGCCGAGATGCGCGTCCTGCAGATCGCCGGCATCGTCCGGCCGCAGGACATCGGCGCCGCGAACACGATCTCCTACGAGAGAATCGCCGAGGCGCGCATCTCCTACGGCGGCCGCGGCCGCATCACCGACGTCCAGCAGCCGACATGGGGCCAGCAGATCGTCGACGTCATATCGCCTCTCTAGGATCGGAAGCAGCAGGTGACAGTCGTAGCCGAACCGGAACCCAAACGCGGCCCGTCGCTGGTCATCCAGATCGTCGTGCTGCTGGTGCTGACGGCGGTGGCAGCCGGCATCGGATGGTTCTCCGGCGGTTTCCTCGGCCATTCGCAGCCGCCTGCCGCTGCGTCGGACGCGGTGCAGACGAAGGTGGGCCACGGACCGGCCGCCGACACCGCAGCCGAGTCCGGTCACGGCCAGGCCGCCGACGGGCATGGCGGCGCTACCGCTTCTTCCCGCATCGTCGACCTGACGCCCATCACCACCAACCTCGCCGTGCCCGACACGATCTGGATCAGGCTCGAACTGTCGCTCGTTTTCGAGAAGGAGCCGGAAGATCCGGAACTCGCGCTGACGATCCAGCAGGACATCATGGCCTACATCCGCACGGTGAAACTGATCCAGGTGCAGGGCGCCAGCGGCTACCAGCATCTGAAGTCCGACATCCTCGAGCGCGCCAAGATCCGCAGCCAGGGTCTCGTCAAAGAGGTCCTCTTCCGCACGATGATCTTCGAATGAGACGGATAGCGACAGTCGTCCTGTTCCTGCTGGCGGCGCTCGAGCCGTCGGCGGCCCAGCAGATCGACCTCGGCGCGATCGCCGGACAGGCCAACGGCACCACCGTCGGCTACATCATCCAGATGTTCGGGCTGCTCACGGTGCTCTCGCTGGCGCCGAGCCTCCTGATCATGGTGACGAGCTTCACCCGCTTCATCATCGCCTTCTCGATCCTGCGCGCGGGCATCGGCCTGCAGACGACACCGGCGAACTTCATCCTCATCAGCCTCGCCCTGTTCATGACCTTCTACGTCATGTCGCCGGTCTTCGACCAGGCGTGGGCCAACGGCGTGCGTCCGCTGATGGACAACCAGATCACGGAGGAACAGGCGGTGCAGCGGATCGCCGACCCGTTCCGCACCTTCATGCTGGACAACGTCAGGGAGAAGGACTTCAACCTGTTCGCGGACCTGGCCCGCGAGCGCGGCCAGAACGTCGTCGCGGGCGAGGCGGTCGACCTGCGCATCCTCATCCCCGCCTTCATGATCTCCGAGATCCGGCGCGGCTTCGAGATCGGCTTCCTGATCGTGCTGCCGTTCCTCGTCATCGATCTCGTGGTCGCGACGGTCACCATGTCGATGGGCATGATGATGCTGCCGCCGACGGTGATATCGCTACCCTTCAAGATCCTGTTCTTCGTGCTCATCGACGGCTGGAACCTGCTCGTCGGGAGCCTGGTGCGATCGTTCACCTAGCCCGGGCGCGGCCGGACGCCGGCGCGTCCCGCCCCGCTCTCCCCGCTCGCCCCAATCGCCAAAACGACAAGGAAAAGAATCGCTTCGGTCGAGGCAGGTCGCGGAATTGCGCGCGCCCCTTATCTATTTGGTAGGTTTTTTCCGGCATAACAGCGGGGAAAGCAGGACGGGTTGATCGAGTGATCGACAGGCATGAAGCCGAGCCGCCCTACCGGTGAAGTCCGGTATGTCCCTTGTGTTGAGTAAGTGTAGGGGCAGTATCGATGTCCAGTATCATGACTAACGTGTCGGCTATGACGGCACTGAAGAGCCTTCAGTCCACCAACAAGGCTCTGGAAAACACCCAGTCCCGCATTTCGACCGGTTACCGCGTCGCCGAAGCAAGCGACAACGCGGCCTATTGGTCGATTGCGACCACCATGCGTTCCGACAACAAGGCGCTGTCGACCGTCCAGGACGCTCTCGGCCTCGGCGCCGCGAAACTGGACACGGCCTACACGGCGACCACCGCCGCGATCGAGGTCGTCGACGAGATCAAGGCCAAGCTCGTCGCCGCCAAGGAACCCGGCGTCGACAAGGCGAAGATCCAGTCGGAAATCACCCAGCTGCAGGAACAGCTGACCAGCGTCGCCGACTCGGCCTCGTTCTCCGGCGAGAACTGGCTGTCCGTCGACTCCTCCGACGCGGCGTATTCCGCGACCAAGAGCCTCGTCGCATCGTTCAACCGCGCCTCGGACGGCACGGTCTCGGTGTCGACCATCGACATCGACATCTCCAGCACCGAGCTGTTCGATGCCAACGACCAGTCGGGCATCCTCGACACCGAGTTCACCACGAGCGGCGCCGGCGCCGTGACGGTATCGGTCTCGACGCTCGACATCACCGCCTCGGGTCTCGACGACACCGACCTCGACGAGATGATCTCGGCGGTGGACTCGGCGCTCGCCGACATGACCACCTCGGCCTCGGATCTCGGCGCCGCGAAGAGCCGCGTCGACATGCAGAAGGACTTCGTCTCCGGCCTGATGGATGCCATCGACCGCGGCGTTGGCACCCTGGTGGACGCCGACATGAACGAGGAATCGACCCGCCTCCAGGCGCTGCAGGTCCAGCAGCAGCTCGGTATCCAGGCGCTGTCGATCGCCAACAGCAACTCGCAGCAGATCCTGTCGCTCTTCCGGTAAGGCGTCAGGGCACCTCGCCCCGTCCACTTACAGCGACACTTCCGATTGGGCCGCGCTCCACCGAGCGCGGCCCGATTTCATTTTCGCACAAGCTTCGAATCCTAGTCTCCCGGAACCGACTGTCCGGGAGCCGTGGTCCTTGCCTGAACAACTGCAACAGATCCTCGCCAATCTCCGCGGACTTGGCGCGAAACGCCTCGCCATCGCCGGGTCGATCGCAGGGCTCGTCCTCCTGGTCATCGGCGCCGCGTCCTATTTCCTGAACAAGCCAGCCTACGAGACGCTCTATGTCGGGCTGGAGCGTTCGGACGTGAACCAGATCGGCATGGTGCTCAGCGAGTCCGGGATCTCGTTCGACGTCGGCGCGGACGGATCGTCGGTCCTGGTCGCGGCGGGACGGACCGCGCAGGCGCGCATGCTGCTGGCCGAGAAGGGCCTGCCGTCGAGCACGAACGCGGGCTACGAACTGTTCGACAATGTCGGCTCCCTCGGCCTGACGTCGTTCATGCAGGAGGTCACGCGGGTGCGCGCGCTGGAGGGCGAGATCGCACGCACCATCCAGTCGATCGCCGGCATCAAGGCGGCGCGCGTCCACATCGTCGTTTCCGAGCGTGCCAACTTCCGCCGCGACCAGCAGCAGCCTTCGGCGTCGGTGGTGATCCGCTCGGCCGGCATCGACGCCACGACCACGGCGATGTCCATCCGCCATCTCGTGGCTGCGGCCGTGCCCGGCCTGTCCGCCGACAAGGTGACGGTCCTCGATTCCAACGGATCGCTGCTCGCGGTCGGCGACGACCCGTCGAACAGCTCGCTGACGCGGTCGATGGGCGTCGAACGCACCATCGAAAGCCAGATCGAGGACAACATCTACCGGGCGCTGATGCCCTATCTCGGCAACGGCAACCTGCGCGCCAGCGTCCGCGCCGACGTCAACACCGACACACGCCAGATCGAGGAGACGATCTACGATCCGGAATCCCGGGTCGAGCGGTCGGTCCAGGTCGTTCGCGCCAACGACACCTCGAACAAGAGCGCGCAGAACACGCCGACCTCCGTCCAGCAGGATCTTCCCAGCGGCACCGCCCCGTCGCCGGATGCGCCGCAGTCCTCCCAGCAGAGCGAGAGGAAGGAAGAGACGACGAACTACGAGATGAACAGCAAGCGGATCGCCACGATCAGCAACGGCTACTCGGTCTCCAAGCTGTCGATCGCCGTGGTGGTGAACCAGCAGCGGCTGGCCGCGCTGATCGGCAAGGATGCGACGCCGGAACAGATCGCGGCGCGCGTCGCCGAGATCGAGAAGATCGCCTCGACGGCCGCGGGCGTGGACCCGGCGCGCGGCGACAGTATCACGGTGACGTCGGTCGAGTTCATCGACGGGCTCGACGGGGAGCTGATCGAAGCCGCCGGCTTCCTCGACGGGCTCGGCACGCAGATGGGGACGATCATCAACGCCGCCGCGTTCATCCTGGTCGCCTTCCTGATGGCCTGGTTCGGATTGCGGCCACTCGCCGCGGCGCTGGTCAAGTCCGGCGGCGGGGCCGAGGGCGAATCCTTCGAGCAGGCCAACGCGCTGCCGAACTTCGCCAACGACTTCCAGTTCCCGACGCTGCCGACCGTCAACGACCTCGGCGGCGCGCTCGGCAACGGACTGCCCGGCATCCTCGGCAATTCCTCGGAGGATACCGACGCCATCGAGCAGCTTCGCCAGAAGATCCGCCGCGGCCCACAGGAACGTCTCGCGCAGATGGTCGACCTCAACGAGGAGCGTACCGCCATGATCCTGCGTAAGTGGACGAATCCGGAGGCCGCCTGATGAGCATGCCCGCCCTGGCGGACTATCTCGAGGACTTCGGACCCCGGCGTGCGCCCGCCCCGGAGGTCCTGCACTTCGCCATGCCCGAAGCGCATCCGCAAGAAGCCTTCTCCCTCGGCGGACCGCCGCTGGCGCTGCCCGAGGCGGACGACGTCGAGGAACGTATCCGCGAAGCCGTCGACCGCGCCGAGGCCGACCTGACGACGCGGCTGACGGCGCAGTACGAGGCGATGCTGGAAGCCGAGCGCGAGGCCCATGCGGCGGAAGTCGAGCGGCTCGGGCGCGAGGCCGGAGGGGCGCTCGCCGCTCGGATCTCGTCCGAGTTCGCCGCCACGCAGGAGACGGTGACGGGGCTCGTCACCACCGTGGTGTCGCGCATTCTCGGACCCCTTCTCACCGAGGACATCACGCGACGTTCGGTCACCTCGCTGGCCGAAGCGCTCAAGTCCGCGCTGGCAGACGCCGAAGGCGTCCGCGTCCGCATCACCGGCTCGCCGGCGCTCTACGAGGCGCTGTGCGCGGCCGCAGGTGACAAGGTCGACCTCTTCGACTTCACCGAAGGCGCATCGATGGATCTCAGCGTCCGTATCGACGAAAGCCTGTTCGAAACCCGCGTCTCCGAGTGGTCGGCGGCCATGGAAAAGGCCTTCGGATGAGCCTCGCAGGTAACGAGCACCAGCACGAGATCATCATCGTCAAGCACAGCGGCGGCGATCACGAGGACGGCCACCACGGCGGCGCGTGGAAGATCGCATTCGCCGACTTCATGACCGCCATGATGTGCTTCTTCCTGGTCATGTGGCTGATCAACGCGGCAAACGAGGAGACGAAGGTCGCGGTTGCGAGCTACTTCAACCCGGTGAAGCTCGTCGATCGCAACAGCGCCAAACGCGGCCTGGACAGTCTCGGCGAAGGACCGCAGGCGGCCGACAGCTCCGTCGAGACCTCCCAAAGCGAGAGCAAGAAGCCCGCCGAGGCCGGTCCGAAGACCGCCGGCGCGACCGACGCCGAGAACAGGGCCGATCCGACCGACGCGAAGAACTACACGGACGAACACCTCTTCGAAAACCCCTACGCGGTGCTTGCCGAGATCGCTGCCGATACGGGCATCGAGCAGAACTCCAGCGCCAAGGGCGACGGCGGCGCCGCGGACGCCGGCCCGGCGACCGGCGCTTCGGGCGGCGAGGCCTATCGCGATCCCTTCGCCCCGGACTTCTGGTCGCAGGAGGTGGAGAGCCAGCCCGAACAGCAGATGGCAGAGAATCCGGCGCCGCCCAACCCGCTGGCAGACGAGGCAGGCCAACCGGCCGCCGGGGTGGCGGCGGAGCCGAACGATTTGCAGACCGCCTTCCCCGCGCCCGCCGCCGGTGCCGGCGGCGAAGAGCAGGCGACGCTTCCGGCCTCCGCGCCCCTCCCCGAGCAGCGGCCGACGCCCGAACAGGTCGCGGAGGCGAGCGAGCCCGCGCAGGACAAACCGGCCGACAAGGCCGACGACAAGCCGAGCGACGCGGTCGTGGCCGAAGCCGAGCGGATCGGCGAGGTCCTGCGCAAGGCGTTCGGCGGAGACGACAAGATGTTCGGGGGAATCTCGGTCGTTCCGACGGAGCGCGGCGTGATGATCTCCGTCACCGACCAGCTCAATGTCGGCATGTTCGAGATCGGCTCGGCCGTGCCGCGCCGCGACCTGGTGCTGGCCATGGAGAAGATCTCCGCCGTGCTCAAGGACGAGAAGGGCAGCATCGTCATCAACGGGCATACCGACGGGCGGCCCTTCGCCTCGAAGATCTACGACAACTGGCGTCTCTCCACCGCCCGCGCACAGGCCGCCTACTACATGCTTGCACGCGCCGGGCTCGACGAATCGCGGATCGTCTCCGTGTCCGGCTTCGCCGACCGCAAGCTGAAGGTGAAGGACGATCCCTTCGCCGAGACGAACCGCAGGATCGAGATCCTCCTGGAGACGGGAACTTGATTTCCAGGACGACCATCGGCATCGCGCTGCTGGTCCAGGCGGTCGCCGCGGGCCCGGCCGCGGCGACGGAGCCGGCGGCGCCGGTGCTGGCACCCTACCAGATGGTCCGCTCCCTGCAGATCGTCCAGGACCGTATCGCCGACGGCGATCACGCGGCACTGCCGATGCAGAAGAAGATGATCGAGATGATCGACAAGCGCCTGCTCTCGGCGAGCCCCGAGGAGTTCGCGGACCGGCGCAACTTCGAGGCCCTCGTCATCTACGGCATGAGCGGCGGCAATCCGAAGACGCTCGAGACCGTCGCCGCCGGGCTCGCCCTCGACCCGCACGATGCCGCGCTGACCGGTGGCCTCGTCGCCTATTTCAAGAGCAATCCCGGCAAGGCCGCCTCCCAGCTTTCCTCGCTCGATCCGGCCAAGGAAACGCCGCAGATCGGCGCGTTCCTGGCCCTGGTGAAGGGCACGATCGCCGCCCTGCAGCGCCCGGAAAAGGGCCTTCCCCTGTTCGACCTGGCCCGCCTTTTCGCCCCGGGGACGCTCGTCGAGGAAGCCGCGCTTCGCCGCTCGATCTCGATCGCGGCGTCGATCAACGATCGCGAGCGTTTCCTCAGGGCGTCCGAGCAGTATTCCCGCCGCTTCCTGCGCTCGCCATATGCCAGCCATTTCGCCGACGGTTTCATCAACGGCGTGGTCTCGCTGCGCGAGGGCCTCGATCTCCAGGCCGTGGAGGCGATCGTATCGGCGATGAACGCCGAACAGCAGCTCGCCATCTACCTGCGCATCGCACGCAAGAGCGCGATCGCCGGCTACTCGGAACTGGCGGAGTTCGCCTCGGCGAGGGCCCGGCTGGTGAGCGGCAAGGTCGACGGACCGGAGGACCCCCGCGCCGCGTTCTACAACGCCCTCGCCTCCGTCACCACGCAGTCGATCGAGGAGGTTGCGCGGCGGCTCGACGCGATCGACCGCAAGACGCTGGCGAAGCGCGACATCCGCCTGCTCGATGCGGCCAAGGAGATCGTCAGGGGCGTCACCGCGTCGCCGCTGGACTCATCAGGCGCGGCGGTCGCGGAAGCCACGCCCGGCACGCCTGAGCCCACTCCGCCTACGCAGACCGCCGCCGATGTCGGCCCCGCCGTTGCCGCGCCGGCGGCCGCGGGTGCAGCCAGGACGGAAGACGCCCCCGCGCCGGAAGAGACGGCGGCAGCGGGCGAAGCCGCCGCGCCGGCAAAAGACGCCGCCGCCGGGACTGACGTGGCTGCGCAAGCCGCTCCCGCCGACAGCTCGGCAAGCGCCCCCGATTCCGAGACCGCCTCCGGCGATCCGTCCCTGGACGACGTCGTCAGCTCGACGCGCAAGACGCTCGAGGAAATCGACGAACTGCTCAAGAAGGAAGAAGAATGAACGCGATGCCGCCCATGGTCAGGCACCAGGGCGCCGGTGTGCCCGGCTTCCACGGACGCAGCCAGGCCCGTACCGACCAGGACGCCGAAGCGTTCGACCGGGTCCTGTCCGTGGCCGGCCGCGTCGACAGGCTCTCCGAGGAGCCGGACGCCGCCAACCTTGCCGAGGACGCGGGCGACGCCCCGACCGTCTGCGCCACCGACAACGACGAGGCGGAGGCCGAACCCGCGGCCGATGCCGCGGTCGGTCTCCTGCCGTTGCTGCGTATCGTCGTTCCGCAGGAGAAGGCGACGCAAGCAGCGCCGGCGGCGGACGCCGGCGCCGAGGAAAGCAGTCCGATCGCGGTGGAAGCCGAGCCGGAGTCCCGCGACGTGACCCTGCCGCCGAGGGACATGGCGCCGGCCTCCGTCGCCGCGACCCGATCGACCGAAACGCGGCCGATGATCGAATCCCGGACGGCGGCGGAGGCCAGATCCGCTGCCCCCGCGGCCTCGGTGCCTGCCGAGGCGCAGGACGCGAATCCGCGCCGCGTCGAGGTGACGGCGATTCCCGCCGCGGCGTCGCACGCAGGCGGCGCCGCACCCGCGGCGAGCGCATCGCTGTCGCTGCTCGCCAGGCTGAACCTGATGACGCAAGAGGGTCGGACAGCCGGAGCGCCGGCCAAAGCCGCATCCGTCGAGGCGGCCCCGGAAGGATCCGCGGCAGCCGACGCAGCCGCACCGGGAGATGCCGGCGAGACCGTCGCGCGGCGGGTCGACAAGCGTTCGGCAGGAGAGGAGCCGGGCGACGGGGCGGCGGGCCGGAGGGAACCTTCGGACGGAACCAGCCGAACCGCCGAGCGCGCCGCGCCGGTCGCGGTGCCCTCGCCCCAGGCCGGACCCCAGGGGAGCGCTTCCGCGCAGGTCGTCCAGGCGCTCGCCGCCAGCCCGGCCGCGACCAACGCCGCGCGGGCCATCGTCGCGGCGCACCAGGACGACGCGCCCGCCGGGGAACCCATCCAGTCGCTCAAGATCCAGCTGCGGCCGCACGAACTCGGACAGGTCACCGCCAAGCTGAGCATGGTCGGCGGAGAACTCTCCATCGAGATCGAGGTCGACACGATCGAGGCACATCGCGCGCTCTCGGGCGACAGCGACGCGATCGTCAAGGCGCTGCGGGCGCAGGGCATCGCGGTCGACCAGGTGACGATCCAGCAGCCGCCGCAGTCGAACGCCGCCGGCCGCGACGGCGCCGGGGGCGACACGCCGGCCTTCGCCGGACGCGACGCCCGCGACAGCGGCAACTCCGGAAACTCCGCCGGACGAAACCAGACCTCCCAATCACCGGACCGCGATCATGGACAGGAAACGCGTTCGACCGCAGAAGGCATTGCTCCTAGCGCTCGCAGCGTTGGCGACGTCTATATCTAGCGACGTCGCGAGCGCGGGCGGCAACCCCTGCGAGGCGGAGATCCTGCAGGCCTCGGCCCGCTACGGGGTACCCGAAGGCATCCTCTATGCCGTCGGACTCACCGAGACCGGCCGCAAGGGCAGCCTGCAGCCCTATGCGCTCAACATCGAGGGCCGCGCCGTGTTCGCGAACTCGCCCGCCGAGGCGATCGCCGAATTCAAGGCGGCCACGAGGCGCGGCAGCAAGCTCATCGATCTCGGCTGCATGCAGATCAACCACCACTACCATGCCGAGCACTTCTCCGGTCTGGGCGAGATGCTGGATCCGCACGCCAATGTCGACTATGCGGCGCGCTTCCTGGTGCGGCTGAAGGCGAAGCACAAGACCTGGTCCATGGCGGTCGCGCGCTATCACGCCGGGCCCGACAACGACCCGGCGCAGAAGCGCTACATCTGCCGCGTCATCGCCAACATGGTGGCAACCGGCTTCGGCAAGTGGACGCAGAACGCCCGCGACTTCTGCGACGCCTGAGCCGGCGCGACCCTGCCGGACCCGAGGCCGGCCCGCGCCGCGGTGCGTTCCGGGGCGCGTTAACCATTCGTTAACCATACCTAACTATTTATTAGCCATAGCGGAATCCGGACGCGCGGGTGAGCGGCGGGATTCCCAAGAACTGACTCACAAGAAATGACGGTTTTCCAAGATTCCCGGCAGCGGATACCCGTTGTTTCGGGCGACGTTAATAACTGATTCGGAGGGCGGGCCGATGATCGTGATTGTAGACGAGCGTGAGCGCGTAAAAGAAGGTTTTTCCTCGCTTTTCGGACGCGAAGGCATCGCCAGCACGGGCTTCGGCGGCAATGAGTTCGGCGAATGGGTGAGCACAGCTGCGGACGCCGACCTGAAGTCGGTCGGCGCGTTCCTCATCGGCGAGTGCGAAAGCCAGCATTTCTCGCCGCGGATGATCCGCGAGCGCACCGGCGCTCCGGTGATCGCGCTGAGCGAGCAGCATTCGCTGGAGAACACGCTGCGGCTCTTCGAGTCCGGCGTCGACGACGTGGTCCGCAAGCCGGTCCACGCACGTGAAATCCTGGCGCGCATCTCGGCGATCCGTCGCCGCCAGCAGCAGGAGCCCAGCTACTCGCAGATCGGCCCGATGCGCATCTTCGCCGACGGGCGGGATCCCGAGATCAACGGCGAACCGCTGCCGCTGCCGCGCCGCGAGCGCCGCATCCTCGAGCTCCTGGCCTCGAATTCCGGGCGCCGCCTGACGAAGACGCAGGTCTTCAACTCGATCTACGGAATCTTCGACGAAGAGGTCGAGGAGAACGTCGTCGAAAGCCACATCAGCAAGCTGCGCAAGAAACTGCGCGAGAAGCTCGGCTTCGACCCGATCGATTCGAAGCGTTTCCTCGGCTACCGCCTGAGTCTCTGATGCCGCGACCGCCGCCGGTTCCCGGCGGCCAAGTCGAAGCACGGAACAAGGAAGCCGCAATGCTTCTCCCAATCAGCTTCACGCAAGTCCCGACAACTAGTCTGTGTTCAGTTTGCGGCGGATCTGAGGATATTTCACCATGAGCCTTACCGGTATGATGCGGACCGGCGTGTCCGGCATGAACGGTCAATCGAACCGGCTGTCGGCGGTGGCCGACAACATCGCGAACTCCAACACCAACGGCTACAAGCGCGCCAAGGCGGAGTTCTCCACCCTGATCATCCCGAACGCTCCGGGCTCCTACAATTCCGGCGGCATCACGACCGCCATGCGCTACGATGTCTCCCAGCAGGGCGTGCTCAACTACACGACCTCGGTGACCGACCTTGCCGTCAACGGCGACGGTTTCTTCATCGTCCAGGACGCGGCCGGCACGAGCTTCCTGACGCGCGCGGGGTCCTTCGTACCCGACGGCGAGGGTCGATTCGTCAATGCCGCAGGCTACTACCTGACCGGTTACAGCTATGCCAACGGCACGCCGAGCGCCACGGCCAACGGCTTCGGCGGCCTCGAGGTGATCTCGATCACGGATTCCGCCCAGATCGCGCTGCCATCGACGCTCGGAGAATTTTCCGCCAACCTGCCGTCCACCGCGGACATCGTCGCCGCGGGCGACCTGCCCTCCGACAACGCCGCGACGTCGACCTACACGGCAAAGTCGTCGCTCGTCGCCTACGACAATCTCGGCTCCCAGGTCATGCTCGACGTCTACTTCACGAAGACGGCAGACAACGAGTGGGAGGTCACGGTCTACAACAAGGCCGACGCGGCCACCGGCGGCACGACGTCCTTCCCCTACTCCGCGGGGGCCCTCGTCACCCAGACGCTGACCTTCAGCCCGACCGACGGGCAGCTGACCAGCGGCGGCGACCTGAGCATCACGATCCCCAACGGCGACACGCTGGCGCTCGACCTCAACTCGATGAGCCAGCTCGCCAGCGGCTACGCCGTCTACGAGGCGACGGTGAACGGAAACGGCCCGAGCGCCATCGACAGCATCCAGATCTCGGAAGACGGGGTGCTTTCCGCGGTGTTCGCGAACGGAGAGGTCAAGGCGCTCTACCGCATTCCGCTCGCGACCGTCATCAGCCCCGACCAGCTGACGGTCCTGCCCGGCAACATCTACGCCCAGAGCGAAGACTCCGGAAACGTCCGCATCGGCTTCCCGAACGAGAGCGGCTTCGGCACGGTCGTGTCCGGCGCGCTCGAATCCTCAAACGTCGACATCGCTCAGGAACTGACCGAGATGATCGAGGCGCAGCGCAACTACACGGCGAACTCGAAAGTGTTCCAGACCGGCGCCGACCTCCTCGATGTTCTCGTGAACCTGAAGCGGTGACCGATACGCATATGTCGCCGAAGGCCTGAGAATGTCGCTTACCTCCGCACTGGGCATCGCACAACGATCGCTTCTCAACACAGCGCGGCAGACAAGCGTCGTTTCGCAGAACATCAGCAATGCGCAGAACCCGGACTATTCGCGCCGGTCGGCGGTGCTCGTCAGCACCGCGCCCGGCGCGACCGCCATGACCATCCAGCGCGCGACGAACGACGCGCTCTCGCGCAGCAACCTCTCGGCACTGTCTTCCTACAACGCCCAGTCAACGCTGCAGACGGGCATCGACAACCTGACGCTCCAGGTCAACGGCGTCGAAAACGCCAGTTCCGCCTCGACGCTGATCGGCGAGCTGCAGGAGGCGTTGCAGTCCTACGCCACCACGCCGTCGAACGAGAACCTGGCCGAGAACGCCGTCGAGGCGGCGCGCCAGCTCGCCAACGCGCTGAACAACGGCACCGACGCCATCCAGACCTTCCGCAGCCAGACCGACCAGGACATCTCCGTCTCCGTCGCCCGCCTCAACGACCTCCTGTCGCAATTCCAGGCTGCGAACAACACCGTCATCCACGCCTCGCAGGCCGGCACCGATGCCTCGGACGCGCTCGACCAGCGCGATTCACTGCTGAAGCAGATCGCGGAACTGGTGCCGGTGTCGACGATCTCGCGCGCCAACAACGACATGGTCATCACGACGGCGAGCGGGGTGACGCTCTTCGAGACCGTGCCGCGCAGCGTCACCTTCACGCCGATCCAGTCCTATTCGGCATCGACGACCGGCAATTCCATCCTGATCGACGGCGTCCCGCTGGCCACGGGCCAGGGCGCCAACACGTCGGCCGACGGCAGCCTCGCGGCGATGTTGCAGCTTCGCGACAACGTCGCCGGCACGATGCAGAGCCAGCTCGACGAGATCGCGCGCGGCCTGATCGTGACCTTCGCCGAGACCGACCCGAGCGGAGCCGGCCTGCTGCCCGACATGGCCGGCCTCTTCACCTGGACGGGCGGCCCGGACCTGCCGCCCGACGGTACGATCAGCACCGGCCTCGCCGGCCTGATCACCATCAATCCCGCCGTCGACACCGTGTCCGGAGGCGACGTCACGCTGCTGCGCGACGGCGGCATGAACGGGGCCTCCTACGTGGTCAACACGTCCGGCGGGGCCTCCTACTCGGACCTCCTGTTCGCCTACAGCGAGCGCCTCGATTCGCCGATCGACTTCGACCCGGCGGCGGGCCTCGACGCGAATGCCAGCGTCACCAACTTCGCCGGCAGCGCCATCAGCTGGCTCGAGCTTTCCCGCCAGCAGGCGACGAATGCCGCCGAGGTCAAGAGTGCGCTCATGCTGCGCACCAGCGAGGCGCTGTCGAACGAAACCGGCGTCAACATCGACGAGGAGATGGCGCTCCTGCTCGACCTCGAGCACTCGTACCAGGCGTCGGCGCGGCTGATCAGCGCCGTCGACGAGATGCTGAAAACGCTCATGGCGGCGGTGCAGTAAGCCATGAAGATTTCCTTCGTCTCCTCCCAGGCGATCTCCAAGGCGCTCAGCTACCAGCTGATGCGCCTGCAGAGCGATCTCGCCAAGGCGCAGACCGAGGTCACGTCGGGCAAGTACAACGACGTCGGCGTGGCGCTCGGCGCGCGAACCGGTCAGGCAGTGGCGCTGAACCGCGATATCGACCGGCTGAACGGCATGGTCGACACCAACAGCCTCGTCGCGACGCGGCTGGACGCTTCCCAGGAAGCGCTGTCGCGCATCACCAGCGAAGCCGAGACCTTCCTCTCCGCCCTGACCGTCGGCGGCAGCAGCGACACCGAACGCCAGATCCTGCAGGCGAACGGCAAGAACGCGCTGGAGACGCTGACGTCCGTTCTCAACACCAGCCTCAACGGCGAGTACATCTTTTCCGGCGTCAACACCGACGTGAAGCCGATCAACGACTACGGCGCCGACGGCTCGCCGAACAAGGCCGCCTTCGACGCCGCCTTCCTCGCCCATTTCGGCTTCGCCCAGACCGACGCCGCCGCCGAAACGATCACCGCCGACCAGATGACGGACTTCCTCGACGTCGTCGTCGAGCCGATGTTCACCGGACCGGAATGGGAAGCGAACTGGAGCAACGCGACCGACGAGACGATCACCAGCCGGATCGCGCTCAACGAGACCGCCGAAACGTCGGTGAGCGCCAACGGCAAAGGCATGCGCAAGCTGGCCATGGCCACCTCGCTGATCGTCGACCTGCTGCAGACGCCGCTCAACGAGAACGCGCAGACCGCCCTCGTGGAGAGGACGCGCACCCTGGTCGGAGAGGCGATCTCCGACATCCAGAACGCCCAGGCGAAGGTCGGCCTGGTGCAGACCCGCGTGACCAGCGCCAGCGAGCGCCTGGCCATGCAGGTGGATATCATGACGACGAATCTCGGCGACCTTCAGGGCGTCGATCCCTACGAGGCCTCGACGCGGGTGAACAACCTGCTCACCCAGATCGAGACGTCATACGCCCTGACCGCCCGCATCCAGCAACTAAGCCTCCTCGACTATCTGTAACCGAACGCAGCAGAACGGCAGACGGATCAAGATGTACCAATTCTCCTACGCAGACATTCAGAGCGACTCGATTGCCGACGCCAAGAACCGCGAGCGCCAGCTGCTGGACCGCTCGATCGACCTGCTGGTCGCTGCGCAGGCGAAGGGCGTCAACTCGATCCAGACCATCGAGGCCCTCCACTTCCTCAACCGGATCTGGACGACCTTCATCGACGATCTGGGCAAGTCGGACAACGAACTGCCCAAGGAGCTTCGCGCCAACCTGATCTCCATCGGACTCTGGCTCCTGCGCGAGGCGGACGCCGTCAGGCGCGGCGAGTCGGACAACTTCAGCGGCCTCATCGACATTTCCCAGATAATCCGGGATGGCATCAAATGAAGAACACCTTGAAGATCTCCCTTCGCCCCAACGAGAAGATCTACATCAACGGCGCGGTGATCCGGGCCGACCGGAAGGTGTCGATCGAGCTGCTCAACGACGTGCAGTTCCTGCTCGAGAGCCACGTGATGCTGCCGCAGAACGCGTCGACGCCGCTCCGCCAGCTCTATTTCATCACGCAGGTGATCCTGATGAACCCGGGCGAGGCGGACGACGCACGCGACATGTTCCGCAAGTCGCTGCCGCTGCTGCTCGCGACCTTCAGCGACGAGCAGATCAGGGCATCGCTCAAATACGTCGACCAGCTGGTCAGCGAAGGCCATGTCTACGACGCCCTGAAGGTGGTCCGCGGGCTCTACCCGATCGAAGCGGAAATCCTGAAGACCCGCCTTGAAAAGAAAGCTGCAACCTCGTCGAGCCAAACGCTCGCCATAGCCGTCGGAGAATAGACATGGCCGTCACCGGAGTCAGCGGCGTAAGCTCGACCACCACCACCAGCGCCGCCAAGGCGAACGTCGACTACGAGTCCTTCCTCAAATTGCTGGTCGCCGAAATGAAGAATCAGGATCCGACGGAACCGATGGATTCTTCGCAGTACATCGCGCAGCTTGCCTCGTTCTCCCAGGTCGAGCAGTCGATCCAGGTCAACAGCAAGCTCGACAGCCTGCTCCAGCTGACGCAGCTGACGCAGGCCGGTTCGATCATCGGCAAGACCGTCACATCGGCCGACGATTCGGTCTCCGGCGTCGTCAATTCGGTGAAGCTGACGAGCGAGGGGCTGGTGGCCGTGCTCGATACGGGCGACAGTCTGCTGATCGGCGACGGCGTCACCATCAGCGAAGACTGACGCGCCGCCGCGCACCGCGACGGCCGGGGAGCCTGCGACCATGAACGAAGCCGACGCTCTCGAGATCGTCCAGTACGCCATCTGGACGGTCATCATCGCGTCGGCCCCCGCGGTCGTCGTCGCCATGCTGGTGGGCGTCCTCATCGCCTTTTTCCAGGCGCTGACGCAGATCCAGGAAATCACCCTGACCTTCGTTCCGAAGATCGTCGCCATCCTGCTCGCCGTCGCGCTCTCGGGACCCTTCGTCGGTGCCCAGATCTCGTCCTTCACCACGGTGGTGTTCCAGCGCATCGAGCGCGGCTTCTGAACGCCGCGCCGCGGGCTCATCCTCGCACAAGCTTGACCCGATAGCTTCGCGCCGAGGCGGCAGTCCTGGCCGCGGGCGAACGGACCGGCAAGCTACCCGATGGCGATAACCGAAACCACGATCGTACCGGAACTGCGCAAGCACAGCCGCGACGTCGGCTTCGCGATCGGCATCATCGCGATCCTCTCGATCCTGTTCCTGCCGATCCCGCCCTTCCTGATCGACATCGGGCTGGCGGTGTCGATCGCCCTGTCGGTGCTGATCCTGATGGTGGCGCTGTGGATTCCGCGTCCGCTCGACTTCTCGTCGTTCCCGACGATCCTGCTGATCGCCACGATGCTCAGGCTCTCGCTCAACATCGCCACGACGCGGGTGATCCTGTCGCACGGCAACGAGGGCACGACCGCCGCCGGTTACGTCATCGGCGGCTTCTCGAAGCTGGTGATGAGCGGCGACTTCGTCATCGGCCTAATCGTCTTCCTGATCCTCGTCGTGGTCAATTTCATCGTCATCACCAAGGGTTCGACGCGCATCGCCGAGGTCGGCGCGCGCTTCACCCTCGACGCCATCCCCGGCAAGCAGATGTCGATCGACGCGGACTTGTCGTCGGGGCTGATCAACGAGAAGGAGGCGCAGCACCGGCGTCGCGAGCTGGAGGAGGAGAGCTCCTTCTTCGGCTCCATGGACGGCGCGTCGAAATTCGTCCGCGGCGACGCCATCGCCGGCCTGATCATCACCGCCATCAACATCGTCGGCGGCATCACCATCGGCTACATGCGCCACGACATGAGCCTGGGCGAAGCGGCGGACGTGTTCGTCAAGCTCTCCGTCGGCGACGGTCTGGTCACGCAGATCCCGGCGCTCATCGTGTCGCTGGCCGCCGGCCTGCTCGTGTCGAAGGGCGGCACGCGCGGCTCGACCGACCAGGCGGTGCTGCACCAGCTCTCGGCCTATCCGCGCGCCCTCTACGTCGCGGCACTGCTCCTCGGCGTCCTCGCGCTGGTCCCGGGGCTGCCCGCCCTTCCGTTCCTGCTTCTTGCCGGCGCGATGATATCGGTCGCCTACATCATTCCGCTTCGCCTGAGCCGCGAGAAGGCCGAGGTGGCGCGCGCGGAGAAGCAGAAGGAGGTGACGAAGGAGGAGGAAGAGAAGAACTCGATCAAGACGTCTCTCAAGACCGCCGAGATCGAGCTCCTGATCGGCAAGCAGCTCTCGACCCGACTGATCGCCTCGCACCAGGAACTCGCGTTCCGCATGGGCAAGATGCGCAAGAAGTTCGCCACCCAGTACGGTTTCGTCGTGCCCGAGGTGCGATTGACGGACGATTTCAGCATCCCGTCGAAGAGCTACCAGATCAAGATCCACGGCACGGTCGTGGCCGAACACAAGATGCGCGTCGGCGAGGTGATGGTCCTGCTCGGCGCAAGCGCGCCGCCGGACATGCCCGGCGAGGAAGTACGCGAGCCGGCCTTCGGCATGCGGGCCTACTCGGTGCCCGAAACCTTCGCCGACGATCTGAAGCGCGACGGCTTCACCTTCGCCGACAACATGTCGGTACTTCTCACCCATCTCAGCGAGGTCATCCGCAACAACCTACCGCAGCTCCTGTCCTACAAGGACATGAAGGCCCTGCTCGACCGCCAGGACCCGGAGTACCGCAAGCTCGCCGACGAGATCTGCACCAGCCACATCACCTATCCGGGTCTGCAGGCGGTGCTGAAGCTCCTGCTCGCCGAACGGGTCTCCATCCGCAACCTGCATCTCATCATCGAGGCGATCGCCGAGATCGCGCCTCACGTCAGACGGACCGAGCAGATCGTGGAACACGTGCGCATCCGCATGTCGCAGCAGATCTGCGGCGACCTGACGGAAGCCGGCGTGCTGAAGGTGCTGCGCCTCGGCAACCGTTGGGACCTCGCCTTCCACCAGGCCCTGAAACGCGACGCCAAGGGCGAGATCCGCGAATTCGACATCGATCCGCGGCTGCTCGAGGAGTTCGGCCAGGACGCCTCGAAGGTCATCCGCGGACACTTCGACGCCGGCGAGCGCTTCGCCATGGTGACGGCGCCCGACGCCCGTCCCTACGTGCGCATGATCATCGAGAGGCTGTTCGCCACCCTTCCCGTCCTCAGCCATGTCGAAATCGCCAAGGGCGTCGAAGTGAAGGTGCTCGGAGCCATTTCTTGACCTTCGACGCCGGCCAGTTCGTCATCGCGGCCTTCCTGGCATTCTGCAGGATCGGCGGCTGCTTCATGGTGATGCCGGGCCTTTCCTCGATCCGCGTACCGGTGCAGGTCCGCCTCTTCGTCGCGATCGCCGTGTCGATGGCGATCCTGGCGAACAGCTGGGACCAGTTCGCGCCCTACGCCCAGAGGACCGCCGACGTGGTCGCCGCTTCCCTGATCAGCGAACTGGCGATCGGCGTGCTGATCGGCCTGCTCGCCAGGATCTACCTGCTCGCCCTCCAGTTCATGGGATCGGCCATCGCCATGATGATCGGCTATGGCGGCGGCGTGGCGTCGCCCATCGAGGAGAGCGAGCCGCAGGCGCCGCTCGCGACCATCATCTCGTTCTCCGCGCTCCTCCTCCTGTTCGTCCTCGACTTCCATCACCAGGTGATCGCGGCGCTGCTGGCATCCTACAGGATCCTGCCGCCCGGAGCCGGCTTCGACGCCCAATCGGCGCTGGCGGACATATCCGACACGCTGTCCGACACCTTCGTCGCTGTGCTGCGCCTCGGCAGCCCCTTCGTCGCCTATGCGGTGCTGATCAACCTGGCGATCGGCTTCGTCAACAAGCTCACGCCGCAGATCCCGGTCTACTTCATCTCGCTGCCGTTCGTGATCGCGGGCGGGCTGATCCTCGTCTACTTCGGCATCGTCCCCCTGTTGCGGCTGTTCGCCGACGGCTTCGTGCCCCTGACGATCGGACGCTGAGCGATGGCCACGCGGACGAAGCGACTTCGCCAGCTGATCGACCTGCAAAAGCAGATGAAGGCGATCCACGAAACCCGCCACGCCGGTTTCCTGCGCGACGCGGCGGCGGCCGCCGCGGAAGCCGAGGATCTGGCCAGGCGTTCGCAGGAGGCCTCGCCGCTCGCCGACCTGTTTCCGGGCCTCTACGAGCGCCGCGTCGCGCGGGCTCTGGAGAAGAAGGCCGAGATGACGGAGTTCGCCAGGAAGGAAGCCCGCAAGATCGCCGCGGAGGAAGCGCGCACCGACGTCGTGCGCCGCAACTACCGGGAGGCGGTCCGCCAGGAGGAACGCTCCGGCGCGGAAAAGGAGATCCTGGAGATCCTGTCGCGGCCGACTCCCGCGAAGTAGTGTTTCTCCGCCGCCCGGCCCCTCGCCGCCCGGGCAAGCCTGCGGCAAGCTTCTTCGTCCATTATGTTCCGGACGATAGAAGTCCGGGATTTCCGAGACATGGCCGTATCACCTCCCAGCGACATCGTGCTCGACGTGGCCAAGGCCGTCGACAGCACAGAGATTGCGGAAGCGCGCACGCGACTGGCGAACGCATCGGCCGCCCGTCGTGCCGAAGGAGCCTTCTCCCTCGCCGAGACCGTATCGGCCACCGCGGCGGGGAACGCCGCTTCCAGGGCGTCCGCGACGCCGATCCGCGACAAGGCCGGCTTCGTCAAGTTCGAGGCGATGGTCCTGCGCAACTTCGTCGAGGCGATGATGCCGAAATCCACCGAGTCGGTCTACGGCAAGGGGCTCGCCGGGGACATGTGGAAGTCGATGATGGCCGAACAGGTCGCCAACGTCGTCGCCGAGCGCGGCGGGGTCGGCATCGCCGACCGCGTGCTCGGCGACTACTACATGAACGCCGACCGCAGGATGCCGGTGGCCGGCGTCGCGGACGGCGAGGCGAAGGCCGAGGCCGACGCCCAGTCGATGCTGTCGAACGCCCTCGTCCAGGAGATGCAGCTCGGCCTCGTCCGCTCGTTCGACGAGAGCCCTGCTTCCGGGACCGGCGACGACAGGACCTGATACGACCGACACCGGATCATACGAGAATGTCTGAATATTCGGATACGCTGCAATTCGCGACGACGCGGCGGACGCCCAACTGGGAACCGGCGCCGGTGGGCGGGCGGGGCGTCGGCTTCGCCGCGATCCTCGGGCGCATCGAGGAGGCGATCGACGTGGAAACGGCGGCGCTCCGCTCGGATCCGAGGTTCGACCTCAGTGCGTCCAACGCCCGCAAGAGCCGGCATCTCTATGAACTCAACAAGGCGATGAAGGGCCTCTCGAGAGGCGACCTGCGCCCCGAGGACCGGACCGGCATCCTCAGGCTCCGCGACAAGCTGTCGACGAACGAAGCGACGATCCGGGCGCACCTCGGCGCCGTCACCGAGGTCGCCGCCCTGGTGCAGGACGCGATCGAACGCCACGAGGCCGACGGAACCTATTCTTCCACTGCCTTCGGCCGAGCGGGCGCATGATCAAGTTCATCGTCGCCGCACTGTGGCTGTGCGCGGTCACCGCAGGAACGATCTTCTTTTCGTTCTCGGCCTCGGCCCCCAAAAGCGACGCGGACGCGAAGGTTCCTGCCTATTTCGGCGGCCTCGACTACATCAAGGCGGACATGATCTCGGTCCCGCATATCTATGACGGGGAGGTGCAGGGGTACTTCCTGGCGCGGCTGGTCTACACCGCCGAGCCCACCAAGCTGAAGACGCTGGCCATTCCGATGCAGAACCTGCTGCTCGATTCGGTCTACGAGTTCATCTACGGCAACTTTCCCGTCGACGTCACGAAGCCCGACAGCTTCAACCTGGAAACCCTGAAGAGCGGCATCCGCGACAACATCAACAAGCGCGCGGAATCGGAGTTGATCCACGAAGTGCTGGTCGAACAGGTCGACTACATTCCGAAATCGGAAATCCGCGACAACGCGCTGAAGCGGCGGATCGCGCCGACGAAGTTCCTGACGACCGGGCCGAAGGACGGCGAAGCCGGCGGAGCTGGCGGAGCTGGCGGAGCGGAAGCCGGCGGGCACTGAAACCCGCCGGAATCCGGTTCAGCGGAAGACGGGCTTGCGCTTCTCCAGGAAGGCCGCGAGTCCTTCGCGGGCGTCGGCGCCGGTCTGCGACAGCGCCGCACTCAGGCTCTCGGTATAGAGGCCGTCGGCGCGCGACATGTCGTCGATACGGGAAATCGACTGGATGATCAGGTAGTTGACCAGCGTCGCATTGTCGGCGATCTGCACAGCCAGTTCGCGGGCCCTGGCAAGGCCTTCGCCTTCCCCGACCAGATAGTGGGCGAGCCCGAGCCGCACGGCGTCCTCGGCCAGGTATGCCCTTCCCGTCAGCATCATCTCGGTCATGCGGTCGGCACCGAGGATGCGGCCGACCCGGACGGTGGCGCCGCCGCCGACGAAGATGCCGCGCTTGCCTTCGGGCAACTGGAAACGGGCCGTCGGCTCGGCGACGCGCACATGGGCAGTGGCGGCGATCTCGAGGCCCCCGCCCATCACCGCGCCCTGGAGCACGGCGACCACCGGCAGCCCGCCGAACTGGATCATGTCCATCAGCGCGTGCCAATTGCGCGAGTGCCTGAGGACCTCCGGCGGCTCGCGATGGACCTGTTCGGCGAGATCGAGGCCGGCCGAGAAGTGCCCGCCCTCGCCGCGGAGGATGACGACGCGGACGTCCTTCGGCGGCGACGAGAAGAACGAACGCATCTCGGCGAGCAGCGCATCGTTGACGGCGTTGCGCTTGTCCGGGCGCAGGAAGCTCAGCGTCGCGACGGGCCCGTCGATGTCGACGCCGAGGACGCCCCCCAAACCGGCGCCGTCCGCACCGCTTCTCGACTTCGCTTCATTCATGTGGCTTCCCCGCGATGCCGGGACCGACAGGGGCCCGGGAATTGTTAGTCAATATAACATTCTGCACCGGCACGCCGCAACGGCGACCATGTCCCGCCGCGCGGCCGGTAGCGGAAGGCTGCCGTTGCAGCGTCGCGCGAGCGCACGAATTCTGGGCATTTCCGCCGGTGGAGGTAGCAATCCGCGGCGATTCGAACAGAATGGCGGCGGACGAAAAACGAAAGGAAAGCGGTCCGGCGCGCCATGCATGCCGCACCCGCAAAGCAGATCGATGCCAAGGACGCGTACGACGGGAACATCTTCGGCGGCCACGGCGGACAAGTCTTCCGTCGCGATCCGCCTCTCCGACGAGCTGTCGCGGGTCGTGCCGCGCATGGACGCGATCATCGGCTACAAGCTCCGCCGCGCCCAGCTCAGCGTGTTCCAGGACTTCCTCCAGACGTTCGCGAAGATGAAGCTCCGGCCGGCCGAATTCTCGGTGCTGGCGATGATCGCGGACGCGCCGGGACAGAAGCAGACCGAAATCGCCGGCCAGCTCGGCATCAAGCGCGCCAATTTCGTCGCGCTGATGGACGGGCTGGAACGCCGCGGGCTGGCGGAGCGGCGCAAGATCGAAACCGACAAGCGCTCGCATTCGCTTCACCTGACGCCGGAAGGCGTGCGCTTCGTCAAGAAGATGTCCGCGCTCTGGCGCGAGCACGAGGGACGTTTCGTCGCGCGGCTCGGCGGTCCGGCGGAGAAGGACAGGCTGATCGCGTTGCTCGACCGCATTCTCGACTCCGAAACGTAGGCTCAGTCGCGCGACAAGGCCGCGACGACCTGCGGCGGGATCGGCACGGACTTGATCCGGGTGGGATCGGCGGGATCGCGTCCGGTCCAGACGCGCGTCTCGTGCGCCTCGATGGCGAGCTGGCCGTCCTTCAGGACGCGGTGGCGGATGTCGAAGCTCGAGCGCCGGATCTCGGCGGCGCTGGTCTCGATCGTTATCACGTCGCCGTAGCGCGACGGAATGATGAACTTCGCGCCGGTGTCGACCATCGGGATGCCGACGATGCCGAACGCCTTGGTCCAGGCGATCTTCTTCATGCCGAGCGCGGCCTCGAAGAGATACGCAGTGGAGGCGTCGAACATGGCGAAGTAGCGCGGATAGAAGACGATCCCCGCCGGGTCGCAGTCGCCCCACTCGATCTCGACATTGCGCCGGTTGACCAGCATAGACGTTCTCCTCAGGCGATCGCCGGATTTTCGACGAGGATCGCGATGCCCTGCCCGCCGCCGATGCAGGCCGAGGCGATGCCGTAGCGCAGGCCGGACCGGCGAAGCTCGCGGGCGACGGTCGTGGTGATGCGCACGCCGGTCGCCCCCAGCGGGTGGCCGATCGCGATCGCGCCGCCATTGACGTTGAGCCTGTCCTCGTCGAGCGCGAGTTCGCGCGCGCAGGCCATGACCTGGGCGCCGAAGGCCTCGTTGATCTCGATCCGGTCGATATCGGCGAGGGAGAGCCCGGCGAGGTCGAGCAGCGACCGGATCGCCGGCACCGGGCCGATGCCCATGATGTGCGGCGGGACGCCGATGCTGACGGCGGCGAGGATGCGGGCGAGCGGCTTGCTGCCCTTCCGCTCGACCCAGTCGGACGAGGCGACGAGCGCTGCCGCGGCGCCGTCGACCACCGCCGACGAATTGCCGCCGGTCTGGACGCCGCCGAAGGCGGGCCGGATCTTCGCCAGCGCCTCGTAGGGCGACGGCCGCACATGGCTGTCGGCGGAAACCGCCTCCACCTTGCGCGGCAGGCGGATGCCGCGCGGATTGAAACCTTCCGCCTCGAAGGTCTCGCTGACGACGGGAACGATCTCGCCGGCGAGGTAGCCGCTCTCCTGGGCCTTCACCGCGCGCGCGAAGCTGCGCTCGGCGTAGCGGTCGACCTCCTCGCGGGTGATGCCGTACTGCCTGGCGAGGTTCTCGGCGGTGTGGCCCATGGTGCAGGAGACGGCCGGGTCGAGCAGCGCTTCCCAGAGGAAATCCTTGAACTCGACCTGGCCCATCTTGAAGCCGTTGCGGTGCGTGTAGGCCGCCACTGGATTGCGGCTCATCGATTCCGTGCCGACGCAGAGCGCCAGCTCGACGCGTCCCTGCGTGACCATGTCGGCCGCCTGGACGAGAACCTCGATGCCGGTTCCGCAGATGCGCTGGACCAGATGCGCCGGGCGTTCGACGGGTACGCCGGCGTAGAGGCCGATGTGGCGCGGCGTCATGTAGGCGTCGAAGGAGGCCTGTGCCATCGAGCCGGCAATCGTCGTGCCGACGTCGCGCGGATCGGCGCCGGTCTTCTCCAGCACGGCCCGCGCCGCCTTGATGCCGAGGTCGATCGGCGAGATGTCGGCGAAGGCGCCGGTATAGTCGACGAACGGCGTGCGCACGCCGTCGACCAGCCAGGTGTCGGCGAAGCTGTAGCGCAGGCCTCTTTCGGTAGCGGTCATCGGCTGGGCCTCCTGGCGCACAAGACATGTTCGGGAACGGGCTCGGCATAGAGGTCTTCGACCAGCGGCGCGCGTGCGGCCATCACCGCGCGCTGGTTGATGGACCCCTTGTCGGTGATCTCGTGGGCATCGATCGACGGCGGTTGGCCGAGGATGATGGCACGGGCGACGAGGGTCGAGCTTCCCGTCGATTGCGCGGCGAGCGCGTCGAGCCGTTCCTGGAACAGCGCGCGCGCCGCCGGGTGCCGGGCAATCTCGGCGTCGCCGGCATGGCGAAGATCGGCGTGAATTGCCCGGCATGCCTCGGTGTCCAGAAAGAGCAGCGCGCCGATATGGTCGAGGTTCAGCCCGGTCAGCACCGCATCGCGCACATAGGGCGAGAAGGCCTTGACGATGGCGCCGCGCACCGAGGCCATGTTGACCCAGGTGCCGGTGGAAAGCTTGAAATCCTCGGCGACGCGGCCGTCGAACAGAAGGCCCTTGCCGGGATCGGCCGGGTCGACGAGCTTCAGGGCATCGCCGATGCGGTAGAAGCCCTCCTCGTCGAAAGATTCTGCCGTCTTGTCGGGCTGGCGCCAGTAGCCGGGGGTGACGTTCGGCCCGCGCAGGCGCAGTTCGAGCTTTTCGTCGGAAGGGATCAGCTTCAGTTCGAGGCCGCGCGCCGGCAGGCCGACCTCGCCGGGCCGGTCGACCGGCCAGGTCGTGGTCAGGGCGAACGGCGCCGTCTCCGTCGAGCCGTAGCCGGTGATGATCATGATCTTCTCGCCGGCGGTCTCGATCGCGAGGTTCTCCAGCGCATCCCAGACGTGCTGTGAAAGGCCCGCGCCGGCATACTGGAGAATCTTCAGCTTCGAATAGAAGTTCTCGCGGAGCCGCCGGTTGGAGGCCAGATGCAGCGCCAGCATCTCGTAGCCCTTGGGCACGTTCGAATAGTAGGTCGGGGCGATCTCCTCGAGATTGCGCACGGTCTTCAGGATGCCGGCCGACGTCGGCGCGCCGTCGTCAACATAGAAGCTGCCGCCGTTGAAGAGGGCGATGCCGAAATTGTGGTTGCCGCCGGCCGTGTGGTTCCACGGCAGCCAGTCGAGGAGGACCGGCGGCTCGTCGCCGAGGAAGGCGAGCGCGCCTGAAATCATCACCTGGTTGCAGCACAGCATGCGCTGCGTGTTGATCACCGCCTTCGGCATGCCGGTCGATCCCGAGGTGAACAGGAACTTGGCGATCGTGTCGGGACCGACGCGGACGTCGGCTGCCTCGACCGCATCGGTGGGCGCGGTCGCGAGCAGGTCGGCGAAGTCGACCGTGTCGAAGCCCCCGGCGAAGTCGCGGACGGAGACGAGCGTCATGCCGGGCTTCACGACCGCGCCGAGAGCCGCCGCGAAGGGCGCACCTTCGGCGACGAAGACCATGCCCGGCGTGACCAGGTCGAAGATGTGCCTGAGCTTGGCGTGGTCCTTCGATACCTGGGAATAGGCCGGCGACACCGGGGCGATCGGCACGCCGATCGTCATCGCGGCGAGGGCCAGGAGCCCGTGTTCGAGACTGTTGCCCGAGAGGATCGCGATCGGCCGCTCGGCGGACAGGTCGTAGGCGAGGAGCGCCTGGGCCAGCGCGCGGACGCGATCGAGCGTCTCGCGGTAGGTGACGGTGCGCCAGGCGCCGTCGAGGCCGCGGTCGGCGAGGAAGATGCGGTCGGGCGCGGCTTCGGCCCAGTGGCGCAGCCGGTCGACGATCGTGCGCGGATAGGCCGGCAGGTCGCCGCGCGCGCGCAACAGCAGCGTGCCGTCCGCCCGGCGTTCGCTGTCCACCGACATCGACCCCATGTGGACCGGGCGCAGACGCGCCGTCACGGTCTCCGACATCGCACTCCTCCCCGCGAATTGTTATTCAACATAACAATCCGGCGGCGCAATCGCAAGTGCCCCATGGCGGCAGTCGACCCTGCCGAAGGCGATTCGGCAAGCACCGTATCGGCCGGACGGAAAGGCCTACCGCGCCTCGATCTCGACGAGCAGGTCGCCCGCGCGCGCCTGCCGGCCGACGGCCGCGCGCAGCGAGCGCACGGTACCGGCGATCGTGGCCTGGAGCGTCGTCTCCATCTTCATCGCCTCGATGACGACGAGGGTCTGGCCGGCTTCGACCTCGGATCCCACCTCGACGGCGACCACCCGGACAAGGCCGGAGACCGGGGAGACGACCCGCGACGGGTCGGCCGCCGGCTCGCGGCCGGCGATATCGTCGGGTTCGCAGAAGACGCGGGTGCGACCCTCGCGGTCGAGCCACAGGTCGCGGCCGTCGACGATCGCCAGCGCCCGGCCGGCACCGGCCGGACTCGACCAGGAGATCTCGGGCATGAGCGCCGCGAAGGTGTCGAAGGCGATCGTCACGCCGTCGACGTCAACCGCGCCGATCCGGCCGCGCGCGATCCTCGCCGTACAGCGACGCGTTTCGCCGTCGCTGGAGAGGATGACCGGGCATTCGGCGGCGCCGGTCGAGCGGAACCAGTCGCCGCCCGGGGCGAGCGCCAGCGCGCAGGCCGCGATGGCGAAATCGAGCGCGGTCGCCGGCGCGGCGAGCGGGAACGGACCGGCGCCGGCAGCCCAGGCATCGATCAGCCGCGTCGTCATGCGACCCCCGCGGAAGGCCGCGCTGTTCAGCACATCGCGGAGAAAGGTCCGGTTGGTGCGCACGCCCATCACCGGCAGGTCGCCGAGCGCGGCGTCGAGCCGCGCGATCGCCTCGGCGCGGTCGCGGCCATGGGCGATGACCTTCGCCAGCATCGGATCGTAGAAAGGCGTGACGCCCTGGCCTTCGGCGATGCCGTCGTCGATGCGCACGCCGTCGCGGGCGCCGACGGCTCGAGGCCGCCAGCGGAGGATGCGCCCGGTCTGCGGGCGGAAGCCGGCAACGGGATCCTCGGCGTAGATGCGCGCCTCGATGGCGTGGCCGGCGAGCGCAACGTCCTCCTGCGCCAGCGGCAAGACCTCGCCCGCGGCGACGCGCAGCTGCCATTCGACGAGGTCGAGGCCGGTGACCATCTCGGTGACGGGGTGTTCGACCTGGAGGCGGGTGTTCATCTCGAGGAAGTAGTAGCGGCGATCCCCGGCGACGATGAACTCGACCGTGCCGGCGCCGCGGTAGCCGACGGCGCGCGCCGCCTTCACGGCATCCTCGCCCATCGCGGCGCGCATCTCCGCGTCGACGAAGGGCGACGGCGCCTCCTCGATCACCTTCTGGTGGCGGCGCTGGGCCGAGCAGTCGCGCTCGCCGAGATGGACGACGTTGCCGTGGCCGTCGGCGAACACCTGGATCTCGATGTGGCGGCCGTCCTCGACCAGTCGCTCGAGGAGGACGGACGGATCGCCGAAGGCGTTTTCGGCCTCGCGGCGCGCGCTCTCCAGCGCGGCGAGGAAGTCGTCCGGCCGCGCCACGGCGCGCATGCCGCGGCCACCGCCGCCGGCCGCCGCCTTGATCAGCAGCGGATAGCCGAGCCGCCCAGCCTCGGCGGCGAGATGCGCCGGCGACTGGTCGTCGCCCGCATAGCCGGGCACGACGGGCACGCCGGCCCGCTCCATCAATACCTTGGCGCGCGCCTTGTCGCCCATGGCGTGGATGGACACCGGAGGCGGGCCGACGAAGACGAGCCCGGCCGCCGCACAGGCCTCGGCGAAGCCGGCGTTCTCCGAGAGGAACCCATAGCCGGGATGGACGGCGTCGGCGCCGGCCTTCAGTGCCGCGTCGACGATCGCCGCGGCGTTCAGATAGGTCTCCGCCGCCGCGTTGCCGGGCAGCCGCAGCGCGAGGTCGGCAGCGTCGACATGCGGAGACGCCGCGTCGGCGTCGGAATGGACGGCGACCGTCCGCATGCCCATGCGCCGGGCGGTGCGCATCACGCGGCAGGCGATCTCGCCGCGATTGGCGATGAGGAGCGTGCGGATCATCGCCACGATTTCGAGCGCTCCGGGACCATCAGTTCTTCGCCTTGTTGCTCGTTCCCGGCAGCGTGCCCTCGAGCTTGCAGATGATGCCGAGCATGACCTCGTCGGCGCCGCCGCCGATCGAGATGAGCCGTGTGTCGCGATAGGCGCGGCTGACGGGATTGTCCCGCGTGTAGCCCATGCCGCCCCAGTATTGCAGGCAGGCGTCGGTCACCTCGCGGGCGAGCCGGCCGCATTTCAGTTTGGCCATGGAGGCGAGGCGGGTCACGTCCTTTCCGGCGACGTACTGCTCGACCGCGCTCCAGGTCAGCGCCCGCAGTGCCTCGACCTCGGTGCGCAGTTCGGCGAGGCGGAAATGCACCACCTGGTTGTCGAGCACCGACTTGCCGAAGGCCTTGCGCTGGCCGGTGTATTCGATGGTCAGGTCGATCAGACGGTCGAGCCCTTTGATCGAGCTCATCGCGCCCCACAGGCGCTCTTCCTGGAACTGCAGCATCTGCATGGTGAAGCCCATGCCCTCCTGGCCGATCAGGTTGGCGGCGGGCACGCGCACGTCGTCGAAGAAGAGCTGCGCGGTATCGGAGGAGTTCATGCCGATCTTGTGGATCTTCTGCCGCGAGATGCCGCGCGCGTCCATCGGCACCACGATCAGCGACTTGTTGCGGTGCGGCTGGCCTTCCGACGTGTTGGCGAGCAGGCAGCACCAGTCGGCCTTCATGCCGTTGGTGATCCACATCTTGGTGCCGGAGATGACGTAGTCGTCGCCGTCGCGCCGCGCCGTGGTCTTCACCGCCGCGACGTCGGAGCCGCCGCCGGGTTCGGACACGCCGAGGCAGCCGACCACGTCGCCGGCGATGGCCGGGGCGAGGAAGTTTCGTTTCAGATGGTCCGAGCCGAAGCGGTTGAGCGCCGGCGTGCACATGTCGGTGTGGACGCCGATCGCCATCGGCACGCCGCCGCAGTTCACCAGGCCGAGTTCCTCGGCCATGACCATGGAATAGGAGAAGTCTAGTCCCAGCCCGCCATAGTTCGGATCGTACTTGATGCCGAGCAGGCCGAGATCGCCGAGCTTCTTGAAGACCTCGTGCGAGGGGAACTCCTCGGCGTCCTCCCAGATGTCGACGAAGGGATTGAGCTCCGTCTCGACGAACTTCGCCACCGTGCGGCGAAGGTTCTCGTGTTCAGGCGTGAAGTGCATTCCATCCTCCCGTCGGTCGTTGTTCGTCGGTCGTATTCCAGCTGCCCTTCGACCGACGGCCGACGACCGGCGACCGACTCTTTGCTTCACATCCGCGCCACGCCGAAGCTGTTCGGCCTCAGCACGCGCCTGTCGCCCTCGACGGCGATCGACAGGCACAGCGACAGCACGCGGCGCGTGTCGCGCGGATCGATGATGCCGTCGTCCCACAGCCGCGCCGTGCCGAAGAGAGCGCTCGACTGCTGCTCGACGCCGCTCCTGATCTGCGCCGACATCGCCTCCAGCATCTTCTCGTCGGCCGGCTGGCCTTCGCGCTCCGCCTTGCCGCGGGTGACGATCTCCATCACGCGGGCGGCCTGCTCGCCGCCCATCACGGCGGTCCGCGCCGTCGGCCAGGAAAAGATGAAGCGGGGAGAGAAGCCGCGCCCGCACATGCCGTAGTTGCCGGCGCCGTAGGAGCCGCCGACGACGAAGGTGAACTTCGGCACGCGGGCGTTGGCGACCGCCTGGATCATCTTCGAGCCGTGCTTCACCGCGCCGTCGCGCTCGGCCGCGGTGCCGACCATGTAGCCCGTCGTGTTCTGCAGGAAGACCAGCGGCACGCCGGCCTGGTCGCAGAGCTGGATGAACTGCGCCGCCTTCAGCGAGCCTGTCGGCATGATCGGTCCGTTGTTGGCGACGATGCCGACGCGGTGGCCGTCGACCGCTGCATGTCCGCAAAGCGTATCGGGCGAATACTCGGCCTTGAATTCGAGCCATTCGGAGCCGTCGACGATGCGCGCGACGATCTCCTTCATGTCGAAGGGCGCCTTTTCGTCGGCGGGCACGATGCCGAGAAGTTCTTCCTCGCTGTGGCACGGAAGGAGTCGGTCGTTGGTCGTCGGTCGTCGGTCGAGCGCATTACGACCGACGACCGACGAACCACGACCGTCTCCCACCTCGTCCCAGACGAGGTGGGCCATGATCTGTCGCCCGACGGCGATCGCCTGCGCGTCGTCCTCGGCGACGTACTCGCCGAGACCGGTCACGCGGCCGTGCAGGTCGGCGCCGCCGAGTTCCTCGTCTTCGGCATCCTCGCCGATCGCCGCCTTCACCAGCGGCGGGCCGGCGAGGAAAATCTTCGAACGGCCGCGCACCAGCACGACATAGTCGGACAGGCCGGGCAGGTAGGCGCCGCCGGCCGTCGACGAGCCGTGCACGATGGCGATCTGCGGGATGCCCGCCGCCGACAGCCGCGCCTGGTTGGCGAAAGCCTTGCCGCCCTCGACGAACATCTCCGCCTGGTAGAGCAGGTTGGCGCCGCCGCTCTCGACCAGGTAGATCAGCGGCAGGCGGTTCTCGAAGGCGATCTCGTGCAGGCGCAGCGCCTTCTTCAACCCCATCGGCGGGATGGTGCCGCCCTTGATGGCGCTGTCGGAGGCCGAGATCACGCAGCGGTGGCCGGCGACGACGCCGATGCCGGCGATGGTGCCGCCGCCCATGATGTTCTTGCCGCCGTCGTCGTCGTGCATCCTGTAGCCGGCGAGCGTCGACAGTTCGAGGAACGGCGCGCCGCGGTCGAGCAGCCGCTCGACGCGTTCGCGCGGCAGGATCTGGCCGCGCTCCTCGAAACGAGCCTTCTTCGACGCCGAGTTACGGCGCACCGCCTCTTCCAGCGCCCGGACTTTCGCCAGCTTTTCCGACATGGAAGCGGCATTGGCAGCGAAGCTCGCCGAATTCGGATCGAGGGCCGAACGGATCGTCGGCATCAGTCCCTGCTCCCCTCGCCGAGGACATCCGGCACGACGGCGCGGTGGAAACCGTCGAACGGCGCCGTCCCCCTGCCCTGCACGATCGGGTAGAGCGCGGTGCCCAGCGGCGCGCCGCCGTCGATCGGCACCGTGATGCCGGTGACGAAGGAAGCGGCCGGCGACAGCAGGAAGCAGATCACGGCCGAGACTTCCGCCTCGACGCCGATGCGGCCGAGCGGCACGTGCTTCTTCAGCTGCGGGATCAGCGC
>CALFXR010000190.1 GCA_937958475.1 uncultured Mesorhizobium sp.
TTCGTCCCCGGCCTCGACGATTCCGTGATCGCCATCGTCGGCGCGGTATGTCTCTTCATCGTCCCCTCCGGAGGAGCCGATGCCGAACGGCTGATCGCCTGGGAGGACACGCGGGCGCTGCCCTGGGGTATCCTGATCCTGTTCGGCGGAGGTCTCAGTCTCGCCGCGGCGATCTCGTCCTCCGGCCTCGCGGCTTGGCTCGGCGACGCGATGGGCGGGCTCGCCGGCCTGCCGGTGCTGGCCGTCGTGACCGCCGCGACGCTCGGCATGATTTTCCTGACCGAACTCACCAGCAACACGGCCAGCGCAGCGACCTTCCTTCCGGTCGGCGGAGCGGTGGCACTCGCCATCGGCGTCGAGCCGGCGGTCCTTGCGGTGCCGCTGGCGCTGGCGGCGTCATGCGCCTTCATGCTTCCCGTGGCGACGCCGCCCAACGCCATCGTCTTCGCCAGCGGCAGGGTGACGATCATGCAGATGGCGCGAGCCGGGCTGTGGATCAACCTCCTCGGCACCGTCGTGATCGTCGCACTGAGCTATCTTCTGGCCGGGACACTGTTCAGCCGATGAGCGCCGCGGTTTGTTGCAGTGAACCGGTCCGGGGCCGGACGGCATGAGCCCGTCGCGCTTCCTCGCTGTTCTCCTGGTGTTCGTTCTCGTCGGGCCGCCTCTCGGGTCGTTGACGGTCAGTTTTGCCGGCAGTCTCGTCGCCCTGGCCCTCGGCGACGATACCGGCGTGGCGGGGCTGGTCTTCTATTCCGGGCTGCTCGGGATACCGCTATCGTGGTTCGTCGGCGGCGTGCAGGCCGCGGTCGCCGGCCTCGCCTTCGCAACCTTCGTCGTGGTCGGAAAGCGCCCGTCGATCGCGATCGGGATTGCCGGCGGCCTCGTCGCCGGCCTGGGGTACCTGCTTCGCGAAGACCTGTATTGGCCAGCGTCGGGCGTGGTCCTGCTTGCCCACGTCGTCGCCGCCGCAATCTGCGGAATGAGCGCGAAGTCGATGCTCAGGGCTCGACGCCGCGACGCCGCCTGACCGCCAATCGTGCTCGACGGTCCGCTACATAGGATTCGGATCGGGTAGGAAGGGGATTGGGGCTGGCAAGGGAAAAAATGGTCGGAGCGGCGGGATTCGAACCCACGACCCCTTGACCCCCAGTCAAGTGCGCTACCGGGCTGCGCTACGCTCCGAGCCGCGCAAAGCCCTATAGGGACGTTGGTTTGGGCGCAAGGAAAAAGTTCGCGGTCGTCCCGCTCGAAGGCCCGTCTCCTCCGCCGAACGAACTACAGTCTCCGCGTTTGATCCTGATCAGCGCCGGGGTCCACCGTTCCCTGATTAGGTGATGCCGGCCGACGAATGGGGAGACGGACGTGCGGAGGATCGCCATCCTGGTTGCGATGGCAGTTCTATCCGGCTTGGCCGGATGCGCGAACCCGTGGATTCCGCCCGGGGAGACGGTCGACACCTATGAAGGCCGGATGGAGAACCGCCCATCTCGGCTTGTCGCTGGCAACTATTGCGGATTTGGCACGCGCACCGGCGATATGAGCCTTCCGCCCACGGACAGGCTTGACGCCGCATGCCTCGATCATGATGTCTGCTTCACGACAGGGGGCGACAGGTGCGACTGCAATCGCACACTCGCCAGGGAGGCAGAGGCGGTCATGGCGGATCCGACCGCCGCGCACGATTTGCGCCGAAAGGCCAAGCTCGTGCGTGGTTACCTGGCGGCGACGTGGTCGATGTGTCGCCTCTTTCCCGAGGGCGTGCTTCCGCCGCGAAAGAAGGATATCCTCCAAAGCCGGCATCGTCCGGAGGGGCAGGGCGAGTGAGTGGTGTGCATGGGTTGAGGGCGAGGGCGCTTGCCCTCGGCATGGTGGTGTCGGGCTTGTGCGGGTGCGCCGGCACGCCGGACTATCTGGCCGCCGTCGCGGAGGATGTCGCCCGTCCCGCGAGCACGAGCGCGGAAGAACGCGCCTATGGCCGCCACCTCGGCGCCTTGATCGCCCGCGACGGTCTCAGCCGGCTCGACAAGGCCAACGGCCTGGGTTCGCGCCCGTCCGACGATATCGCCAACGGCGACCTGGCAAAGGCGCGGCGTACGCTCGCGGCCCTCGCCGAACCAGCCTTTCGCGGCGAGATGCCGCTGGCAGCGCCGGAAAGAGGCGGAGACCGCAAGCTGTACCGCGACCGCTGGCGTACCGCTCGGCAGACGCTCTATCTCGCCCCGCCGAACTCTGCGACCGGAGAGGCGCCCTACACGTTCTCCGGTCTCCAGGCGACGCGCACCGAAATTGAGCTGCGGGGCGTCGAGGCCCAGCCCTACCGCTTGACGCTCCGTTGCGACGGCGCCGTCGCCGTCGAGGGCGAAGCGGGCAGCCGATCCTACGCCGCGGGGGCCCCGTTCACGATCGCCGGCGGTACCGGCGGGAACGGCACAATTCGAAATCTGCTCGTCCCGTCGGATGCGGTGCAACGCTGCGATGCGGTCGCCGACTTCTCCGGCCGACGCCGCAGCTTCGCCATCGTGCGAGAGGAAACGCACAATCCCCGCCTTTCCGATTTCGACAGTCGCGTCGACGTCTGCCGTATGCCCGATCCGGACGGCCTGCCGCCGCTCGAACGCGTCTTCTACGGCGCCCGCTGGCTGTCGCAGACCTGCCCGTTCGACGCAGGTCGGCCCGTCCTGTTGTCCGATCCAACCGAGGCGTTCAACGCCAAGGTGGCGGTCCTGCTCGGTACCCCGCTGCCCGCGGGCTTCCTGCAGCGCGGCGACCCCGGTGCGCCGCTGGATTTCTCCCGGGCGCCGCGGCTCCAGCTGATCTACGTCTCATATCTCGACATCAAGGCGGATTTTTCGGGCCGCGTCTTCGACCGGCTGCTGCGCTATCACGCCGCGCGCGGCGTTCCGATCCGCGTCATCGCCTCGGACGTGCTCGAGCACGACAAGGATCGCGCCATGCTCGAGAGGCTGGCCGCCGATCACCTCAACGTCCAGTTCAAGTCGTTCGCCTGGACGCCGCCGCGCGGCGGCACGATCGACGAGAAGGTCTCGCAGTACTACAAGGTCCATCACACCAAGCTTCTCGCAGCCCTCTCGGCGGACCCCGGCCGCTCGGTGGCCATCATCGGCGGCCGCAACATCCACGACGGCTTCCTCTTCCCGGCTCCGGTCGACCTCGGCAAGTATCCGGAACTGCAGCAGTACAAGCAGCTGCGCGGCATGACGCTCAACTACTATTCGAACTGGCGCGACCTCGACATGGCGATCCATGGCGACACCGCCACCCAGACGCTCGCCGCGCACCTTTCGACGCTCTGGCACGAGGACGCTGCCACGCACATGGTGCGGCCCTTCACGCTGGCGGTATCGGGTGGCGCGGCGCGTCCGTCGCGGGTCGCCCGTCACTTCATCTCGATCCCCTATGCCGACGGCCGCGCATTGGAGCGCTACTACGTCGACCTGATCGACGCGGCCCGGCAGACCATCGAGATCGTCAATCCCTATCTCAACCTGACGCCGGCGCTGGACGCCGCCCTCGACAGGGCTCTCGAGCGCGGCGTCTCCGTCACGGTCATTGGCCGTATCGACATGGAGGGCGACCTCGGCGGTTCGATCCTCACCCAGGTCAACCGCATGTTCGTCGCCAAGCATGCCGGCCGCATGAAGATCTACGACTACCGCGACTCCAAGCTCCTGCTGCACTCGAAGATGCTGATGATCGACGGCCGCTTCGCCATCGCCTCGTCGGTGAACCTCAACAACCGCAGCTTCATCCACGACAACGAGAACGGTGTCGCCATCCTCGATCCGGCTTTCTATGCGCAGATGAAGGAGGTCTTCGAAGCGTATCGCCGCGCGGCGATCCCGGTCGAGCACGGCGACGTCAGCCTGCGCTGGCGGATCCTGCTCAGCTGGCCGCTGCTGCGCGAAGCCCTGTGAGCGCCGTCGCGCGCTGGTGCCGCCGTTCCAGCGCAATGCCGCCCCAGACGAGGCCGAGCAGCAGGTAGAAATGCCGCCAGTGGTCGGTGTCGATGATCGAACCGAGCGCGATGTGCCCGAGGAAGACGACGTAGACGCACAGGAAGTAGGGCTGCCATGGCCTGTTGCGGAAGAGGATGCGGAAGCCGGCGGCCACCGTCCAGCCGATCATGATAGCCCATGAGGCGAAACCGAGCCAGCCATAGTCCATCAGCGCCTTCAGCCAGATGTTGTGCGTGTCTTCGCCGAAGATCTGGCCGAAGACCAGCGGGCCGATGCCGAGCGGATGCTCCAGCGCCAGCATGAAGCCGATGCCGTAGCGGGCGAAGCGGCCGAGGCGGTCGCTGTCGTAGTCCTGGGCAAGTTGCGCGCGCGCCGAGAACATCTCGGCGACGCCGGGGATCTGCATGATCACCAGCACCGCGAGGATGAGCAGCGCCAGGGCCGCAACGGTCATGATGACGACGCGCAAGCGGAACAGGCCGCTACCCGATTGCAGGAACAGGCACGCCACCAGCATCACCGAAGAGGCGCCGAAAAGGCCCCAAGCTCCGCGCGAGAAGGACAGGAAGATGCCCGCGGCGATGATCAGCAGAGGCACGGCGTAGGCCGGCATCAGCGCGGGCCGCCCGGTCATCAGCCGATAGAGCAGGTAGATGCCCGGGAGCGTCAGGAACGGACCGAAGACGTTCGGATCCTCGAAGGCGCCGGCGGCGCGGTCGTAGCGGGTGAATACCTCCGCACCGGGCATGATGCCGAAATAGCCGAGGATACCGAGCGTCGCGGTCGAGACCGCTGCGAGGATCCAGGCGAGGAAGATCGGGCGGTACAGCGTCGGGCGCGCCTCGATGACTGCGGCGAAGAAGATCGACGTGAAGGCAAGAAACAACGACACCGCAAGGTAGAGCGGCGTGTTCATGAGATTGGCCATCTGCGTCATCGAGATCATGCCGCCGATGTTGAACAGCACGAGCAGCACGATTAGCGGCGCAATCGAGCGCGAGATGCGCAGGCCGAACAGCGCCCAGACGGCAATGAGGCCGGCCATGTAGAGTTCGTAGGGGGCGGGTTCGTTGATGACGAAGCCCGACAGGAAAACTCCGAGCGAGATCGCGCCGGTCGAGATCAGCGCGATCGACTTCGCGTTGACCGCGGATTGCGGCAGGTCGGCGGCGATGGCGCTCAATACGCGTTTTCCGTGTTGAGCAGGCGGATCGGCGTCAACAGCAGGATCTTCAGATCGAACCAGAGCGACCAGTTCTCGATGTAGTAGAGATCGCATTCGGTGCGCATCTTGATCTTCTCGTCATTGTCGATCTCGCCGCGCCAACCATTGATCTGCGCCCAGCCGGTGACGCCCGGCTTGACGCGGTGGCGTGCGAAGTAGCCGTCGACCACCTCGTGGTAGAGCTTGTTGTGCGACTGCGCGGCAACCGCATGCGGACGCGGCCCGACCAGCGACAGCGAGCCGAACAGCGCGTTGAAGAACTGCGGAAGTTCGTCGATCGAGGTCTTGCGGATGAAGCGCCCGACTCGGGTAACGCGCGGGTCGTTCTTGGTCACCGCGTTGCGTGCCGTCGGATCCTGCATCTCCGTGTACATCGAGCGGAACTTGTAGACCTCGATGATCTCGTTGTTGAAGCCGTGGCGCTTCTGCCGGAAGATCACCGGGCCCTTGCTGTCGAGCTTGATGGCGATGGCGGTCGCCAGCATGATCGGCGCGAAGACGACGATGCCGATCAGCGAGAAGACGATGTCGAAGGCGCGCTTGGCGACCGAATCCCAGTCGTTGATCGGCTTGTCGAAGATGTCGAGCATCGGCACCGAGCCGATGAAGGAATAGGAGCGCGGCCGGAAGCGCAGTTGGTTCGAATGCGCCGACAGCCGGATGTCGACGGGCAGCACCCACAGCTTCTTCAGGAGCGACAGCACGCGCGCCTCGGCCGTGATCGGCAGCGACACGATGAGCATGTCGATGCGCGCGATCCGGGCGAACTCGATCAGTTCCGAGACGTTGCCGAGCTTCGGATATCCGGCGACGACCGGCGGCGAGCGACGGTTGTCGCGATCGTCGAAGATGCCGCAGATGCGGATGTCGTTGTCGGGGTGAAGCTCGATCGAGCGGATGAGCGCTTCGGCCGCCTTGCCGCCGCCGACGATCACGGCGCGGCGCTCCATGGCGCCGTTTCGCGCCCAGCGCCGCACCATTCGCGACACCACCATACGTAATGCGAAGAGGAGGATGAAGCCGGTGGCGAACCAGCCGCCGAACCAGAATCGCGAGAAGTCCGCGGAGACCTTCATGAAGAAGCCGGCCAGCGCCAGCAGCGCGAACGTCCCCGACCAGACGAGCAACAGCCGCCCGACATTGGCGAACGGCCGACGCAATGCCGAGATCTGGTACATGTCGGTCAGTTCGAGCAGGATCACCGTCAGTAGCGATCCGCCGGCGACGATGGCGGGATAGTGCCAGTAGAGCGCCGTGTTGAAGCCGACATAGTGGGCGTAGAGCGCCACGCCGGAAACGAGCAGGACCGCGAACTCGATGATGCGCAGCACGCCGCTGACCATCACGGGGGACATCGTGTCGCGGCGGTACTGCGAGGCGACCTGCAGCGCAATGTTGTTTATGCTCGTCGGCTGGGAGCGGTGGTCGACGCCGTCGTCGAACTTGCGCACCGCGTCGACCGTAAAGCGTGAAGCAGGGTCGATCTCGTTCATGGCCGTGTACTCGGTTACGAGCGTCGACCGTTACCAGACGAGGCCTAAGAAACCGTTTCCCCGCCTGCCGCAAGGGAATGCGTCCGGCTTTCGAGGGCCTGGTAGTATGCCGCCTCGATCTGGCTGGCCATCACGTCCGCGCCGAAACGGGCCTTGAGCGTCTCGAGCGGCGGCATCGCCTCGCGGTATCCCGCCGGGTCCTGGGCCGCCTCGACCATCTTGGCGGCGATCTCGGCCGCGTCCGGTTGCACGAGCGCCGGATGGCCGGGTCCGAAGATCTCGGGAATGCCGCCGACGGCACTGGCGATCATCGGCTTGCCCGCCCCGAGCGCCTCCAGCACGATGTAGGGCATCGCCTCCGCGCGGGACGGAACCACCACGACGTGGGCGAGGGCGAACGCCTGGCGCGCCGGCATCGGCGGCCTGAAGACGGCCCGGTCGGCGAGGCCGAGCCGCCGCACCTGTTCCTCGTAGCGCGGCCGATCGTCGCCTTCGCCGACGAGGACCGCCGTCAGCGGCCGCCCGAGTCGCATTTCCGCCGCGGCGAGGGCATCGATGAAGAGATCCGGCCCCTTCAGGTCGCGCATCATGCCGATGTAGAGGAAATCGGCCGCGTCCGCGTTCGCCGGCACCGGCTCGAACTCGGCCGCGTGGAGACCGTTGTAGACCAGGCTGTTCGGCGCCGTCGGCTCGCCGATCTTGCGGCGGAACGTCTGGCGTTCGTAGTCGGAGACGAACAGGAGCCGGTCGGTGAAGCGTTCCATGAGCCGCTCCAGCGCGAAGAACAGCTTACCCGTCAGCGTCTTCTCGTTGTAGTGCAGGCTTCCGCCATGCGCTGAATAAAGGCGGGCTACGCGAGACCTTGAAACCCGCAACAATGAGCCGAACAGACGGGCATAGACACCACCCTTGGCGCCGTGCCCGTGCAGCACGTCCGGCCGCAATTCCTTGATGATCCTGTATGTTCGCCAGGCCGAGGCGACGTCGCCCGGCCCGATGTGACGCTGCATCGGCGTCCGGTGGACACCGAGCGCCAGCAGCGGCCGGATGCGCTCGAAGAGCTTCTCCTCGTAATCGCCGCCGGTCGTCGAATCACAGACGATGCCGACCTCGTGGCCGGCCGCGACCTGCGCCTCGGTCAAGTCGCGCACGTGGCGGAAGATACCGCCGACGGGCGACCGGAAGCAGTGGACGATGCGCAGCTTCTTTCGCGACACGGGGCGCCGGCTCAGAAGAGACGTTCGCGCACGTAGACCGTGTCGCCGGGCATCAGCGGGTCGGAGGTCAGGACGCGTCCCGTCATGACCTTTCCGTTGATGTCGCGGGTGACGTCGACGTTCGACTGGTTGGCCCGCGCCGAGTAGCCGCCCGCCGCAGCGATCGCCTTCTGCACCGTCATGCCCGGCACGTAGGAGTACTGGCCCGCGGCGCCGACCTCGCCCATGACGAAGACCGGGCGGTAGCGGTCGATCTCGACCGTGATGTCGGGGTCGCGCAGGTAGCCTTGGCGCAGCTTCTCGGCGATCTGTCCCTCGATCTGCTGCGCCGTGTAGCCGCGCGCGGGCACCGCTCCGATCAGCGGGAAGGCAATATAGCCCGACTGGTCGACGGCATAGGTGTTGGTCAGGCCCTCCTGCTCGAAGACCGTGATGCGCACCCGGTCGCCGGCGCCGAGCCGGTAGGGGTGGTCGAGCACTTCATGGAACGCCGCGGGTGCGGGCCGATAGCTGGAGCAGCCGGCGAGCATCGCCGCCGCGAGCAGCGCGTGTACGAGGGGGAGGGTTCTCTTCATGGGCGGACGCGAACCTCTTGCCGCCGGTCGAGCCGGCCGGGATCTCTCGTGCCGTTATCGTCCTGTTAGGGTTAATGCACGGTAAAGCCGCAATCGATCGTGTGAAGACAGCCGCCAGGAACCTTCCGGGGGTACCTCTTCTTCGGCTCATGACCTTCCCGGAACCCGTCCGCGATCTTAACCGCTGAGTTACCATGATTGTTTACGGTGCGTGTATCCGACCCGCGGAGTAGGCTGCATGTCCGGCGTTCACACCACGACCAGCGACGTCGATGTCGATCTCGGCAGGCTCTTTTCGAGCCTGATCGAAAATTGGCGCCGCATCGTCGCCGTTGCCTTCGTCGTCACCGGCCTCGCTCTGATGTTCGCCTGGATGGCGACGCCGCTTTATCGCGCCGAGACGAGGCTGCTCATCGAGACCCGCGAATCCGTCTTCACGCGGCCTGATTCGAGCGCTGAGAACGACCGTCCGATCCTCGACGAGGAGGGCGTCACCAGCCAGGTCGAGGTGATCGGCTCGACCGACATCCTCAAGCAGGTTGCGGCGAAGCTCGATCTCGCCAGGCTGAAGGAGTTCGACGAGGCGGTCGACATGTCGATCGTCGACCGATTGATGGTGCTTGTCGGCTTCAAGAGCGATCCGAGCGAGATCCCGGCAGAGGAGCGCGTCCTCAAGGCCGTGCGCGAGAAGCTCAGCGTCTACCGGGTCGAGAAGTCGCGCGTCATCGTCATCGAGTTCTCGTCGGAGGATCCGAAGCTCGCCGCCGAAGTGCCCAATGCCATCGCCGATGCCTACATCGCGGTGAGCCGCGACGCCAAGCAGCTCTCCAACGCCGACGCCACCGATTGGCTGAAGCCCGAGATCGAGGACCTGACCCGGCGCGTCAAGGAGGCCGAGGCAAAGGTCGCGACCTACCGCTCCCAGTCGGATCTGCTGATCGGCCAGAACAATTCCGTGCTCGCCACCCAGCAGCTCTCCGAGCTCTCGACCGAGCTCTCGCGCGTCCGCGCCAGTCGCGGAGCGGCCGAGGCCAATGCTGAGGGCGTGCGCACCGCGCTGCAGGCAGGCGCGTCGCTGGACGCCCTTCCCGACGTTCTCTCGTCCGGGCTGATCCAGCGGTTGCGCGAGCGCCAGGTGCAGCTGAAGACGGACATCGCCGATCTGTCGACGACGCTTCTCGACAATCACCCGCGCCTGCGTTCGATGCGCTCGCAACTCGCCGATCTCGAAGTCCAGATCCGCAATGAGGCGCAGAACGTCCTGAAGGCGCTGCAGACCGAGGCCAAGACCGCGCAGCTGCGCGAACAGCAGCTTGTCGCCGACCTCAACCGCCTGAAGGCCGCCTCCGCCCGGGCCGGAGACCAGGAGGTCGAATTGCGCGCCCTCGAGCGCGAGGCGGCCGCCCAGCGCGAGCTGCTCGAATCCTACCTCACCCGTTACCGCGAGGCGTCGTCGCGCAACGAGCGCAGCTACATGCCGGCGGACGCCCGCATCTTCTCCCGTGCGACCGTGCCTGCCGAACCCTACTTCCCGAAGATCCTTCCGATCGTCGGCGCTGCGCTCGTCGGCTCCATCCTGATCATGTCGATCGTGACCCTTCTCCAGGAGCTGTTCAGCGGCCGCGCCATGCGCCCCGCCGAAAGCGCCCGCATAGTCCCGGTCGACGACGTCGCGATGCCCGCGGTCAGGCCCGCGGCGGCAAACGATACGCCGGCGCCGAACGCTGCCGCGGCTGCCCCCGCTTCGGCGCGTTCCGTTCCCGACGCCGCGCCTGTTGTCGCGGCTGCGGCCCCGGTCGTCCCTTCTGCTTCTCCCGCGAAATCCGCTGCGACCCCGCAGACGAGGTCGGCTTCCTCGCGTCCGGACATCCCGGCGAGCCTGGTCGAACCGGTGCGCCTGCGTCCGTCGATCGGCGAGGTCACGGTCGAGAGTGCCGCCGAGAAGCTGATCGCCGGCGGCGCCACCCGTGCCATCTTCGTCTCGCCGGAAGGTGACGAAGCCGCGGCGACGGCCGTTCTCGTGGCGCGCGAGGTCGCCGATGCCGGCCTGCGCGTGCTCCTGCTCGATCTCACGGCCAACGGCGCGGCGTCGCGCCCGATGCTGGAGAGCGGCTCGTATCCAGGGATCACCAACCTGCTCGCGGCCGAAGCTCAGTTCACCGACGTCATCCACGGCGATCTCTATTCGGACTGCCACGTGATTCCGGTCGGGACCGCCGACGCGGCACGCGCCATGCGCGCCATCGACAGGCTGCCGATCATCATGAACTCGCTGACGACGGCCTATGATGTCGTCGTTGTCGAGTGCGGTCCGGCCGACGGCGACAGCATCCGCCGCCTGGTCGCCGGGGCGACCGAGGTGATGGTCAGCGTCATCGAGACGAGCGACGAGGCCATCGCACAGGCGGCGGCGGACATCGAGGCCAAGGGTTTCGGCAAGCCGACGCTGGTCACGCCCGCCGGGCACGTACCGCCGTCCTCGCCGATGCCGGGGCGGTCCGCAGCCTGACGTACGCGGCTCAGTCCTCGGCCGTTGCGGCCGGGGACTCGGTGGCGCCGCGTTTGCGCAGCTTCTTCACCAGCACCCAGAGCTTCCGGTTGTTCTTCACCCATGCCTTGGCGCGATTGATCGTCCGCCGCGCCACGGCCAGCACCCGGCCTTTCGCCGTCATTGGCACCAGCACGTCGAACTGTCGGCTCTCGATGTTGCACCAGAGTCGCTTGTAGGGTTCGTCGCCGACGCTGAAGTCATAGACCGAATAGCCGTCGCGGCAGGCGCGGTGGATGTTTTCGAAGAACAGGAAATCGCCCGGGCTCGCCTGGGCAAGGTCGTCCTCGCGAATCGCACCGAACTCGCAGATCAGCCGGCCGCCGCAGCGGCTGGAACCGGTGACGGCGCGCAGCTTGCCGCCGACCTCCAGTGCGTCGAGTACGAAGTCGGGGCGATCCGGTCCGAGCGCCCCGACGAACAGGCGGCGGAAAAAGGCCTTTACGCTCGATTCTGCGAAGACGTCGGCGACGCCCATCTTGGCGAACCGGTCGCGCTTCATTTCGAAGAACTCGGCGAGCAGGCGGTCGCAATCTTCCGGCGTCGCCGCTGTGATCAGGCGGAAGCCGCCAGCGGTCTCGAACTTGCGCGTCTGCGAGCGGTGTTTCTTGCGCTTCCGTTTGCCGCTGGAGCGCGAAAGCAGCGCCTCGAAACCGCCGTCGAGGTCGACGGCAAGCGCGAGATTGGGGCTCGGCGCGTGGGGCAGGACGAGCAGCGGGTTCGTCGCGCCTCCGATGGAATCGGCGAGCCGTTCTAGGGCGATGAGATCGATGTCGGGCCGCGTCCGGCCGATGGCGGAAAATATGGCTTCGATCGCTGCGGGGCTCACGGTCTCTGAAGCGGCGAGGAGCGGGAAATTGCCGTTGGCGTGGCGGCCGCCGGGGAAGCGCGCCACGCGGAACGGCCCCGCGCGGACAATTTCGAGCGCCAGGATCATCTGTGGGCGGCCGTCCGCGGATAGCGTGGCCACGATCAGACCGGGGTCGGCTTCCCCTGCCCAGGCGGAGACCCAGGCCGGGCTCTGCGAGGGCGATGAGATCGCTGCGGAGAAGGCGGTGCACGCTGCGACCGCCGCCGCGCGATCGGTCAGGACCGCCACGGAGGACGCGTGGCCGGCGACGCCGCCGGCCGGCCCGTCTGCGCTCGCCAGCAATGACGCGACCACGTCAACCATACTTAAATCCTTCGACCGATAAGATCGCCGCGGGTCGGTCCGGCATCGCCACGCGCGGCAGGGACACTAGCCGCAAAAGGTGAAGGAATGCTCGACAGGGGAGAGGTGCTCCGCAAGCTGGCCCTGAATGCGGCCCGGCTGACCGGTATTGCCCCGCTCGCCGAAAACTGGACCGGCGGAGTCGGCGCCATCCTGATGTTGCATCGCGTCACCGCGACGCCGGCGAAACCGAACGGCGTCAATCGCCACCTGACGATCACGCCCTACTTCCTCGACGCCGTCATCAGCGACATGAAGCGCCGCGGCTATGCCTTCGTCACCATGGACGAGGTGGTCGAGCGCCTGAAGAAAGGCGGAGCGCCGCCGCGTTTCGCAGCCATCACCGCGGACGACGCCTATCGCGACAATCTCACCGAGGCGCTGCCGGTGCTGGAACGCCACGACGCGCCGATCACCATCTACGTATCGCCGGGCCTGATCAACGGCGAGGTCGACCTCTGGTGGGAACTGGTCGAGGACATCGTCGCCGCCCGCGACCGCTTCTACCTGTCGACGCCCGCGGGGCGCGTCGCCGTGGACTGCTCGAGCCCGTCGAAGAAGCACGGCGCCATCGTGCGCCTGCACGACTTCCTCACCCGCGACGTCCGCGAACAGGACCAGCGGGCGATCGTCCGCGACCTGGCGCGCGCCGTCGGGGTAGACTATGCCGCACCGCGCCGCGAGACGCTGATGACATGGGACGAGGTGCGCAGGGCCGCCCGCCACCCGCTGGTCACGATCGGTGCGCATTCGCTGCATCACTACAACCTGCGCCGGCTTTCCGAAGACGACGCCCGCCGCGAGATCGCGGACGCCGCCGCCGTGCTCGCCATCGAGCTCGGCGAGACGCCGAAGCACATGGCGTATCCTTACGGCTATGTCTGGGCGGTCGGCGAGCGCGAGGTGCGGCTGGCCGAGGAGGCCGGGTTCGTCTCGGCCGTCACCACGCGCCACGGCCTTCTCCAGCCAGCCCATGCCGGCCATCTCCACGCGCTGCCGCGCCTCTCGGTCAACGGGCGTTACCAGCGAGTCGCGCACATCAGGACGATGCTGACCGGCATCACCACGCCGCTGGTCAATCGCGGCAGGACCGTCGTCACGGTGTAGCTTTCCGAGCCGGTCAAGCACGCAGTGTGCCGGGCCGCGATCACCGGCGCGCCGCGCCACCCTGCGTCGCCTTCGGCCCCGCCATCCACTTGATGATCAGCATGGCCGGCAGGACCCACAGAAGCCCGCTGAACAGGAAGAACAGCAGGTGCACGACCGCGCTCGATTCGGCCAGTTGCGCCACCGCAACCGCGGTCGCGGCGAGTGCGTAGACGATCACCAGGAGCACCAGCAGCACGGTGCCGATCAGTTTCTTCAGGCGAATGGGCATGGTTTCTCCGTCAAACCGTCCTAGGAACTTCGGCGCGGCGGCGCAAGCGCCCTTGTCGTTGGACGACGCGACCCTCTGCCGCGAGGTCCGGTCTTGCCGCAGCGTCTCCGATGGTCCACTTCTCCGACCCGCAGCGTGCTCGGTGACTTGACCGGGTGGCCCCCCACTTGCTCTACGGTTCATCCATGACCGACCTTCCCGTGGTAACCCAAATTCGATCCGAACGCGGCCGCCAGCAGCGCAACCGCGCTCTCGTGCGCGGCTGGCTCTACGTCGTGCTGCTCGTGCTTTTTGCCCTGGTTCTGGTCGGCGGCGCCACGCGCCTCACCGATTCCGGCCTGTCGATCACCGAGTGGAAGCCGATCCACGGCGTCATCCCGCCGTTGAACGACGCGGAGTGGCAGGAGGAGTTCGCCAAGTACCGGCAGATCCCCCAGTACGAGCAGTTGAACAAGGGCATGAGCCTCGAAGAGTTCAAGGGCATCTTCTGGTGGGAATGGGTCCACCGGGCGTTGGCGCGCGGCATCGGCGTGGTCTTCGCCGTGCCCTTCCTCGTACTGCTCGCGCTCGGCCGCATCGAGCGGGCGATGGCGCCGCGATTCGTCGGCCTGTTCCTGCTCGGCGGGCTGCAAGGGGCGGTCGGCTGGTGGATGGTGGCGTCCGGCCTGGTCGAGCGCGTCTCGGTCAGCCAGTACCGGCTCGCGATCCACCTGACGCTCGCCTGCATCATCTTCGCCGCCATCATGGTCGTGGCGCGCGGCCTGGCGCCCCATTCCGCGCCACCGGCTGATCGCGGAACCCGGCGCTTCGCCGGCTGGCTGGTGGCCGCCGTCCTCGTCCAGATCTTCCTCGGCGGGCTGGTCGCCGGGCTCGACGCCGGTTTCAGCTACAACACCTGGCCGCTGATGGACGGCGCGCTGGTCCCGGACGACCTGCTCCTGCTCGATCCGGCCTGGACGAACTTCTTCGAGAACCCGAAGACCGTCCAGTTCGTCCACAGGATCGGCGGTTACACCGTCTTTGCGCTGGCGCTCTGGCACATGATCGCGGTGCGCCGGCGCCTGCCGGCAACGACGCATGCGCGCCGCGCGCTGGTCCTCTTCCACCTGGTGCTGCTCCAGGCGGCGATCGGCATCGTCACGCTTCTGTGGCAGTCGACGCTGCACCTGGCGCTTACCCACCAGGCCATGGCGCTGGTCGTGCTCGGCTTCGCCGCCGCCCACTGGCGCGGCACCAGGGGCGCCTATCCGTTGCCGACGCAATTCGCCACGGCGCGATAGGCGTAGCGCGGGGCAGGGTGCGACTCCGGCCTTCCGCGACTCAGGCGCCTTTCAGCATCAGGTCGAGGTTCTGGATCGCCGCGCCCGAGGCGCCCTTGCCGAGATTGTCGTAGACGGCGATGAGCACGGCTTGCGCCCGCTGGTCGTTGGCGAAGACGTGGAGGCGCATGCGGTTGGTTCCGTTGTAGCTCTCCGGGTCGAGTTCCGGCGTCCGCTCGATCTCGGCATAGGGTGCCACCTCGACGGCGCTGTCTGTCAGCCCTGCATAGTGGTCGGCGATCGCGGCGTGCAGTTCGCGGCCGGTCGGCACGCGGTCGAGCGTGCCGAGCTGCAGCGGCACCGCCGTCAACATGCCCTGCGCGAAATTGCCGACGACCGGCTGCATCAACGGATCGCGTGCGAGTCCCGCATACTTCCTCAGTTCGGGGACGTGCTTGTGCTTCAGCGTCAGCCCGTAGGGCAGGTACTCGACGGCGTCCTCGCCCTTCGCCTCGTAATCCTCGATCATCTGGCGGCCGCCGCCGGAATAGCCGGATATGCCGTTCATGGCGACGGGATAGTCGGCCGGCAGCAGGCCGGCCCGGATCAGCGGACGCAGCGTCGCGATCGGTCCCTGCGGCCAGCAGCCCGGATTGGCGACGTTCTTCGCCGCCGCGATCGCGGCGGCCTGGGCCCCGTCGATTTCGGCGAAGCCGTAGACCCAGCCCGCCGCCGTCCGGTGGGCAGTCGATGCGTCGATGATGCGCGTCGCGCCGTTGCCGACCAGCGCCACGCTCTCCTTCGCCGCGTCGTCGGGCAGGCACAGGATGGCGATGTCCGCGGCGCCGAGGAACTCGGCGCGCGCCGCCGGGTCCTTGCGCCGATCGGTCGGGATCGAGATCAGCTCGATGTCGCGGCGGTTGGCGAGCTGCGCACGGATCTGCAGCCCGGTCGTGCCGTGCTCGCCGTCGATGAAAATCTTTGCCGCCATGGCTGCTGCTCCCGGAAAAAAGCGTCGCGCCTCAGATATTTGCCCGCGGCCGCGGAATCAATTGCGCAGCCGCATGAATCATCGTGCGAGCAGGTTCGCGCGGAACCTGAGTTCGGTGAACCGAACCATGTGCCGGTCGCGCGAACTCTGCCTAGCCCCGCGCCTTTCGCTCGGCCAGCAGGCCGAGATAGTGCATGGCGACCGTGGAGCCGGCGATTGCCGTGATGTCGGCGTGGTCGTAGGCCGGTGCCACCTCGACGACGTCGGCGCCGACGATGTCGACCTTGGTCATCTGGCGCAGCACCGAAAGGATCTTCGCCGAGGAGGGGCCGCCGGCTACCGGCGTTCCGGTGCCGGGCGCGAAGGCGGGATCGAGGCAGTCGATATCGAAGGTCACGTAGGTCTTGCGCCCGTCGGTGCGCTCGGCGATGGCATAGGCGATGTCCGATGCTCGCATCTCCTCGATCTCGTAGCCATGCAGGATCTTGATGCCGAAATCCTCGGGCGCATGGGTACGGATGCCGATCTGGATCGAACGGCCGGGATCGACGATGCCCTCGCGCACGGCGCGGGCGACGAAGGAGCCGTGGTCGATGCGCTTGCCGTCGTCGAACCAGGTGTCCTGGTGGGCGTCGAACTGCACAAGCGCCAGCGGCCCGTGGATTGCGGCATGTGCCTTGAGCAGGGGCCAGGTGACGAAGTGGTCGCCGCCGAGCGACAGCAGGAACGCGCCGGAGCGCAGCAATTTCGCCGCCTCGCGCTCGATCGTCGCCGGCGTCTTCTGGTGGTTGCCGTTGTCGAGAAGGCAGTCGCCGTAGTCCACGACGGCGAGCTGCTCGAACAGGTCGCGCTGGAACGGATACTGCGGATCGTTGTCGAGGATCACGGAGGCGCGGCGGATCGCCTGGGGGCCGAACCGCGCGCCCGGGCGGTTGGTCACCGCCGCGTCGAAGGGGATCCCCCACACCACCGCGTCCGCGCCCTTGACGTTCTTCGTGTAGCGCCGGCGCATGAAGGACAGCGCCCCCGCATAGGTCGGGTCCCCAGACCGTCCGGTGTTCTTCGTCGCGGTGAAGGCGTGGTCGATCGATGATGCCGGCATCGGCAGTTCCCCTCTCAATTTCAACGAAACCTTTATTGGCCATAATCAATGGAAATGCGACCCCGGCGGTGGAAAACGCCGGCCTGAAGCCGGTCCCGTCCCGACTGTCCGCGGGTTTCAAAATTCGGAGCGAGATGAGCGACGGCACATTCAACTGGGGAATCGTCGGAACGGGGGGAATCGCGCGGCAGTTCGCCGCCGATCTCCGGCTCATTCCCGATGCGCGCCTCGCCAACGTCTGCTCGCGCGACGATGACAGGGCCGCGGCCTTCGCCGCAGAGTTCGGCGCCGAGCGCGCCTGCGCCGACCTGGAGGGTCTTCTCGCCGATCCGATTCTCGATGCGGTTTACATAGCCACGCCCAACTCCGTCCACGCGGACCAGGCGGCGATGGCGATCGAGGCAGGCAAGGCCGTTCTCGTCGAGAAGCCGTTGGCGATCTCGGCCGCCCAGGCGCGGCTCATCGCCGCCGCCGCCGAGTCCCGCGGCGTCTTCGTCATGGAGGCTCTGTGGACGCGGTTCCTGCCGGCGGTGCGCGCGGCGAAGCGCCTGATCGCCGAGGGCCGCATCGGGCAGGTGCGCGAAATCCGCGCCGAACTGGCCTACCGCCGCACCGAGGCCGCCGACGGCCGACTTTTCCGTCCCGACCTCGGCGGCGGCGCCGCCCTCGACCTCGGCGTCTATCCGCTGTCGCTTGCCGTCCACTTCCTCGGCAGGCCGAAGTCGGTTTCCGGCTCCTCGCGCTTTGCCGCGTCCGGTGTCGACGTGCGCACCGACTTCCATCTCGGCTTCGACGGTGCAGAAGCGCATCTCTCCTGCGGCTTCGACCGCGACGGCGACAACCGCTTCATTGTAGTCGGCAGCGCCGGCGCGCTGCGGCTGGAAGCGCCTTTCCTCAAGGCGCAGCGCCTGACGCTGTTTTCGCCAGGGTCGGCGAAGGTCGCGCTGTCCGGCGACGGCCGCTCGCTCCTTTCGCGGGTCGCCGAGCGCCTGCCACGTCCCGGCCGCGAGATCCGATCCTTTTCCTTCGACGGCGTCGGCCTGCGCTTCGAGGCCGAGGAGGTGATGCGCGCCGTGCGGTCTGGTGAGACGCAATCTGCCGTCATGCCGCTTGCCGACAGCATCTCCGTGCTGGAGATCATCGACGCCGTTCGCGCCGTGGGATAATTCGGAGCGGCATGGGCCAGGCGGAAGCGCCGGGCGCGAAGCGAACTCGATTCGAGAGCAGGACCTGCACGCAAGCGATGCCGGAAACCGTAATCCGCGACAGTACCCCGGACGACATCGCGCGGCTGAGGATCGTCTATGCCGACGCCTTCCCGGACGAAGACCTGGTGCCGTTGGTCGCCGAGCTGCTCGAACTGGAAGAGCCTGTCCTGTCGCTCGTGGCCTTGGTCGACGGCGCGATCGTCGGGCACATCCTGATGACCCCGTGCGGCATCGAGGGGCGGGACGCGAAAGTCTCCCTGCTTGGGCCGCTTGCGGTTGTTTCCGCATGGCAGGGCAAAGGCGTTGGCGCCGCGCTCATCGCCGAAGGCCTGCGGCGCGTGAAGGCGTCGGGCGCGACACAGGTCCATGTGCTCGGCGATCCGGCCTATTATGGGCGTTTCGGATTCGGCGCCGACGCCGGCGTGGCGGCTCCCTATCCTCTCCCGGAGGAATGGAGCACCGCCTGGCAGTCGCTGTCCATGCGTGACGGAGCATCGACGCTTGCCGGTAGGCTCGTCGTGCCGGAACCGTGGCGCCAGCCGGCGCTGTGGGCGCCCTTGCCCGAGTAGGCGCTTCAGACGTGGGGTGCGTCTCAGCCGGGCGGCCCGGCTAGAACCTGCTCGACGGAACGTAGGGCACGGCCGCCGTGCCCGCATTGTTCAGCGCCAGCGCCAGTTCGGTTATGTGCAGGGCGCGTTGCCCCGAGAAGAACGGCCTGCGTCCCGCCGCGATCGCCCGTACCTGCTCGGCGATGCCGCGGCAGAAGTCGATCTGCGAAGGATAGCCCGGCAGCACCGCCGGCTTCGCCGCCGACGGATACCGGACTCTGCGGCCTGCCCGCGGTTTTCCCGGCAGAAAGCTCCCCAGCCTGGCCTCGAGGCGATTGCCGATGCGCGTTTCAAGACGGCGCGGGGCGGATACCTCCTCCAGATGGACGGCGGAGCGGTTGTCCCAAAGGTCTGCGACCACGATCGAACCAAGGTCGCCGAGAATGGTCAGTGCCCGGTCCTTCGGCGCGGCGAGGCCCGAGGTGAGCCGCGCCACCGGTCCGGAGCGGAATTTCAGGCAGCCGACGGAGAAGTCGGGACCGAGATGCAGTCCTTCCGTGCCCGGCCCCTTGTCCGGGAAGGTCAGCGCGGAGAAGGCGGTGAGGCTTTCCACCGCGCCGAACAGCGAGACCAGCCAGGAAAGCGCGTAGCCGGCGTGCTCCAGCGTGCAGCCGATCTCGAATTCGTGCAGGCCCGGCCACGGCGCGCCGGAACGCGAGCGCCAGGTCGTCCACTTGTCGCGGAACACCGGCCCGTCCTCCATCTCGGCATAGATCAGCCGCGGCGTGCCGATGCGGTTCGCCGCGAGCAGTGAAGAAACGAGCGCATGGGCGTCGCTCAGCGCGTTTGCGGGTGCCGTCGCGACTGTGAGATTGCGGTCCTCGGCCAGCGCCATCAGCCGCGCCGCGTCGGCCGCGTCCATGGCCAACGGCTTCTCGCAATAGACGTGCTTGCCGGCCTCGAGCGCGGCCGTGGACAGTTCGTAGTGGCTTTCGGGCGTCGTCAGGTTGACGACGATGCCGACTTCCGGATCGCCGATCAGCGCCGCGGCGCTATAGTAGGCGCGCACGCCGTGGAAGGCCGAGAAGGCGCGCAGACGCTCGGCCGAACGGTCGTAGACGCCCACCAGCCTGAGTTCAGGGTGGTTGGCGAGCGTGGTCATGTAGTAGTCGGCGACGAAACCCGTGCCGAGGAAGGCGATGTTCATGGCGGCGTCCCGCGTTTGCCGGTCGCTCCGTTCCTACGCCTGCGAGGTTACGAAGGGCTTTCCGCCCGGGCCGCGATGCGATCGAGGCGCGTGCCGTAGGTCGCGGCGCGGTCGAACTCGATCGTCCGCCTGCGCCGCCGGGCGGCGAAATGGCGCATCAGCGGGCGCTCCACCGCGCCGTAGAGCGCCGCGCCGGCGAGCGCTGACGCGGCCAGTGCCAGCGCCAGGAAGGCCGGCCCCTGCAGACCGGCGACGCCCAGGCCTAGGGAAGTCCACGCCTTGGCCAGCACCGGCAGGACGATGACATGGGACAGGTAGATCGAGTAGGAGGCGTCGCCGAGCAGCATCGGCAGGCGCATCGGCCGTTGCTCGCGCCTGCCGTCTGCATGGACGACGCCGGCGACGATCATCATCGCCGGAATGCCGGCCCAGACGATGCGCGGCAGGTCCGTTCCGCTGCCGAGATACAGCCCGAGGAAGCCGAGACCGGCGAGGCAGAGCGCCGCCGTGCGGCTCATTGGCAGGCCGCGACGCCAGACGCTCGCCAGGACGAGCCCGGCGGCGAACTCGAGGATGATCGGATCGGTGTAGAAGGCCGCGATCGTGCCGGCGGGAACGAACAGGCCGGCGAAGGCCGCCAGCGACAGCGCGCCGACCAGTCCCGGCACCCGCATCCTCGCCGGCAGCAGCAGGCTCGCGGCGAAGAGCGCGTAGAAGGCCATCTCGTAGTTGAGCGTCCAGCCGGGCACCAGCAGCGGCATATGCGCGTCGAGAACCGGATGCTGCCACGGAATGAACAGGAGCGACGCGGCGAAGTGGGCGCCGTCGAAGGCCGCGGTGGAGAGGAGACCGGGGCGCGCCAGGACGATCGCGACGACCAGGAGCGTCAGCAGCCAGTAGAGCGGCACGATGCGCTCGAAGCGCTTGCGCGCGAAATCGGCCGGCGAGACGTCCTTGCCCTGCGTCGTCGCCAGCATGATGAAGCCGCTGACGACGAAGAAGATGTCGACGCCGGCGAGCCCCACCGTGAACGATGCGGTACCCTCCGCCCCGGCCATCCTGCCGAGTTTGTCGCTGGCGTGGAAGGCGACCACCAATAGCGCGGCGACGGCACGAAGATATTGCAGGGAAACGATCAAGCGCGGTCCTCGGGTAGGTCGATGTGCGGGCTTGTCTCTTTCTGACCCGCATCCTGCCTGGAGCAGAGACAAGCACGAACCGTGCCGTTCGCGCGAAGCGGCATGCGTGCCGAAAACGCCGCCGGCGAGCGAACGGGCGCGTGCCGCGACGTTGCGCCGCGCTCCGGTGTCGCGTTCTGGACCAGCCGGCGGCACATGCAACGAAAAAGGCCGCCCGGAGGCGGCCTCGATCGGTTCCGGTTCGGGACGCGGCTCAGCGCTTCGAGAACTGGAAGGAGCGGCGGGCCTTCGCCTTGCCGTACTTCTTGCGCTCGACGGTGCGGCTGTCGCGGGTCAGGAAGCCGCCCTTCTTCAAGACGGCGCGAAGGCCGGGCTCGTAGTAGGTCAGCGCCTTGGAGATGCCGTGGCGCACCGCGCCGGCCTGGCCGGAGAGGCCGCCGCCGGTGACGGTGGCGACGATGTCGTACTGGCCGTCGCGGTTGGCGGCGAGGATCGGCTGCCTGAGGATCATCTGCAGGACCGGACGTGCGAAATAGGCAACGAATTCCTTGTCGTTGACGATGATCTTGCCGGAGCCGGGCTTCACCCAGACGCGGGCAATGGCGTCCTTGCGCTTGCCGGTGGCATAGGCGCGGCCGCTCTTGTCGAGCTTCTGGACGTGGACCGGCGCAGCGGCCTGCGCCGGAACGACGGTGCCGAGGCTGGCGAGCGAGGAGAGATCAGCCATGGTCAGGCCCTCTTGTTCTTGGAATTCAGCTTGCCGACGTCGAGCGTCTCGGGCTGCTGGGCGACATGGGGATGCTCGGCGCCGGCGTAGACGCGGAGGTTCTTCATCTGGCGACGGCCGAGCGGCCCGCGCGGGACCATGCGCTCGACGGCCTTCTCGACGACGCGCTCGGGGAAGCGGCCCTCGAGCAGTTGGCGCGCGGTCCGCTCCTTGACGCCGCCGGGGTGGCCGGTGTGCCAGTAGTAGACCTTGTCGGTGAACTTCTTGCCGGTGAACACCACCTTGTCGGCGTTGATGACGATGACGTTGTCGCCGTCGTCGACGTGCGGGGTGAAGGTCGGCTTGTGCTTGCCGCGGAGACGGTTGGCGATGACTGTAGCGAGACGGCCGACGACGAGACCCTCGGCGTCGATCAGCACCCACTTCTTCACCACGTCCGCAGGCTTCTGCGAAAAGGTTGTCATGGTTCTGCTTTCGGTTCGGACCCGGTGCCTCCTGGAGGCGGCAGACGGGCGTTTCTTGTTGCTTGCGTTGAGATCGGGGACCCCAACAATGAAACGGCGGCCCGCAAGGCCGCTGTTCTGGCGTGGCTTATAGGGGCGGGCGGGGGAGAGGTCAAGAGGTGGATGGCTTTCGGTTTCCAAGAAAATTGAATGAATTCAATAAGTTGAAATAACGGTATTGGGTTACCGCAGGAAAATGGCGTCGGATGACGTGAAAAGGTGGCGCCATGAAACCGGCAGTCGGCGCTGTTCTCCTCAGCCAAGACTACTCGCGCGACCCTTCGGCGGGATCAAGTAGGTCCCCGTGGCGTGCGCCACCGTGCGCTGGTCCGGGGCGGGCACGACAGCGATCCCTCGGGCCTTCAGTGCTTGGCTTCGATTTCCTTGCGCGCGGCATCGGCGAGGAAAGCCGATCGCGTAAGACCTCTTTCCTGGGCGACCTTGTCGATCGCGCGCAGCACGCCACGTTCGAACGTCACATTGGCGCGAACTACTGCCGTATCGTTCTCGATCAGAGGAACCGCGACAAGGTAACTCCCGGATGCTAGAGCGCCGCGAACGCCGTCCATCTCCAGTATCTGGTCGTGCGAGGATGGCGGCGGCATCGGCATGTCCTCGGCCCACAACTGTAGCGCCTCGATTGCATTGGACATCACGTCGTTCTGCTCGTCAGCGGCAGAGAAGCAGCCGGGAAGGTCGGGAAACCGGACGCCGAAGGCGCTGTCTTCCTCCTTTTCGACGAGGGCCAGATAGGTTCTCATTGACGTCACGGTTTCCCTGTCATTCGGTCCATCCCGCGAGCTTGGCGATCGCCTGCGCCGTTCCGGGCGGTAGGTCTTTCTTCGGGTGAGGGACGATCAGCACCAGCTCAACTTGCGGAATTTATGATGCGAGCCCCGGATTGAAACGAGTTCAAAGCCTTCCGCTCTCAATCGCTTGATGATCCTGCGACTGTCGCGCTCCACGGCTCACCCCCGCTTGTGCGCATAATAATACGCATTGATCGAAGCCGTAGCAAGGCCTACACGCGCCCCCTCGGCGGAATCGAATACGTCCCGGTCGCATGCGCCACCGTGTGCTGGTCGGGCCCGGCGACGATATCGATGTCGTAGACCATCAGGCTCTTGCCGAGCTTCAGAATGCGGCAGTGACCGTCGATCGGGCCGGCTTCGGCCTTGCGCGTGAAGTTGATGTTGAGGCTGGTCGTCACCGACAGCGCGTCCGGCCCGGCATGCGACAGCACGAGCACGTAGCCGCCGATGTCGGCCAGCGTGAACAGGGCAGGGCCCGACACCGTGCCGCCCGGGCGCAGGTGCCGGTCGTCGGCATTGAGGCGGACCGTGCAGCCGCCCGGATGCACTTCGACCGCCTCGTAGGCATTGCTGCCGGAATTGAGCTGCGGAAAGGCCTTCGCCATCAGCGCGTTGACCTCGGCGGCACCCATCACCGGCGTCAGGATCTGCTTGGGCATCGTTGTCTCTCCTAGCGCTTCGCGGCCGGCGCGTTGATCGGCCGGTTCTCCGTCCAGTCGAACGTGCCGAGGTCGCGCTCGCGCACGGCCTCCTTCCAGCCGACGTCTTCCGCGCGGTGCTTGAAGTTCATGCCTTCCGGCGAGTGGCGGGTAATGCCGTCGAAGATGGTGGCGAACATCTGCGTCTGCTTCAGCCCCATCGCCTCGATCGCCTGGTTGACGACCAGCTTCTGCATCATCAGCTGGTTGACCGGAACGCCGGCGATGCGCTCGGCGAGACGCTCGACCTCGGCGTCGAGTTCGGCCGCCGGCACCGCCTTCAGCACCAGCCCGATCCGCTCGGCTTCCGCGCCGGAGATCCTATCGCCGGTGAACAGCATGCGCTTCGCCCGCTCTGGCCCCAGGCGGTAGACCCACATCGCCGTCGTCGGGCAGCCCCAGACGCGCACCGGCATGTAGCCGATCTCGGCATTCTCGGCCATGACGATCATGTCCGAGCACAGCGCGATGTCGGAGCCGCCGGCCACCGCGAAGCCGTGCACCTTGGCGATCACCGGCCGGTAGCTGCGCCACAGCGACATGAACAGTTCGGTGTTGCGCATCATGAAGGCGTAGTCCTTCATGGGATCCCACGGCATCGATTGCGTCATGTCGTGGCCGCGTCCTTCGTCGGCCTGCGCATAGTAGGCGAGGTCGTAGCCGGCGCAGAAGGCGCGGCCGGCGCCCGACAGCACGATCACGTGGACCTGGTCGTCGGCATTGGCGCGGGCGACGCAGTCTGCAAGCTCGGCAGGCAGGTCGTCGTCGATGGCGTTCATCACCTCCGGCCTGTTGAGCGTGATGCGGCCGATGCGCCCGTCCTTCTCGTAGAGAACCTTCGCCATCGCATTCCTCCTGGCGCTCTTCCGTTTGCGTAAACGTAAGAGACAATCGCCATTTCGCGGCTGATCTTCAAGCGCCCGCGTGCTAGGTTCGCGGAGAGCCGGTGACGGCGCAATGGACCATGGGGAGAGAACGGATGGCCGAAGTCGTGGCGCTGAGGAAGGACGCGGCGAGTGGCCCGGTGC
>CALFXR010000191.1 GCA_937958475.1 uncultured Mesorhizobium sp.
GCGGTATCGGCGGCGGCGGTCTACCATGTGCTCCGTGCCGACCACGGCGATGCCGGACCATTGCCGGCGGCCGTCGTCTTCAGGATCGAGCAGCTCCCGCGAGATTCGAGAAGCGTTCCCCGACCCGGGTGAACAACCCCAGGATTGAGAATCCTGTTCAATCTTCAGGCCTTGAATCGCAATTCAATGTGAGATAATCCCATAAAATGATAATCGTTGCGTGTTTCGACCAACCTTCGAGAGGACGACCATGAAGTTTGCGTCATTCACGCACAACGGGACAGACAGCTGGGGTGTCGTGACGGACGAGGGCGTCGTGGAGACCGGCGGCGAGCTGCGCGGCCGGTTTCCCACCTTGCGAGACGCGATCGCAGCCGATGCTCTTGCGGAGGTCGCGAGCCATGCCGCCGCCAGGACGCCAATCCCGTTCGATCGGATCACATTCCTCCCGGTGATTCCCAATCCGGACAAGATCATCTGCGCCGGCGTGAACTACGAGGAGCACCGGATCGAGACGAACAGGGAGCGCACCGACCATCCCACGATCTTCCTGCGGCTCGCCGCCTCGCAGACCGGTCACGACGCGCCCATTCTCCTGCCGCCAGAGTCCGTCGAACTGGACTACGAGGGCGAGATCGCGGTGATCATCGGCAAGGCCGGCCGACGCATCTCACGCGAAGACGCGTGGTCCCACGTCGCCGGTTATGCGCCCTACAACGACGCGTCGATCCGCGATTGGCAGCGCCACACGGGGCAATGGGCCAGCGGCAAGAATTTCCCGGCGACGGGTGCGTTCGGCCCCTGGATGGTGACGCGGGACGAGATCGCGGACGGCGAAGAAATCCCGCTCGAAACGCGTCTCAACGGCCAGGTGATGCAGCGCGCGACGACGGCGATGATGATCTTCGACATACCGAGGCTGATCGAATACGCCTCGACGTTCGCGCATCTCGTGCCGGGCGATGTGATCGCGACCGGCACCCCGGGCGGCGTCGGGGTCAAGCGGACACCGCAGGTGTTCATGAAGGACGGCGACACCGTCGAGGTCGAGATCGGCAAGGTCGGTACCCTGATCAATCGCGTCGAACGCGAAACGGCACGCTGACGTTGGCCTGCCGGTGCCCGTAGACCCGAAGACCCCAGTCGCCGCAGATGGCGCCCGAGACGAGGAGCGCGTGCTGTCCGCGAGCGCGCTCGAGCAATTGTTCTTCGAGGCGCGCACGCCGAGAAGCTGGCTGGACCGGCCGGTTCCCCGCGATCTGATCGAGCGAATCTACCATGCGGCCAGCCTTGGGCCGACGAGCATGAACTCGATTCCGGCCCGCTTCGTGTTCGTCACGGACGCCGCCGGCAAGGAACGCCTGCGCCCGGCGCTGTCGCCGCGCAACGTCGACAAGGCGCTCTCCGCGCCGGTGATCGCGATCGTCGGCGGAGACAGAGACTTCGTCGACCTGCTGCCGACGCTGTGGCCGCATCGCGACGTCCAGCCGCTGTTTGCCCAGAAGCCGGATCTGCGCGAGGAGACCGCCCGCCGCAACGCGACGCTCCAGGGCGGTTACCTGATCATGGCGGCGCGGGCATACGGGCTCGACTGCGGCCCCATGTCGGGTTTCGACGCCGCGCGGGTCGATGCGGCCTTCTTCGAAGGGACGGCGATCCGATCCGAATTCCTGTGTTGCCTGGGCTACGGTGATCGCTCGACCCTGGGAGGGCGGCTGACCCGCCTCTCGTTCGGACAGGCGTGCCGGTGGGCGTGATATCCCGCTCGTCGAGGCAAAAGGCCTTGCCTGGCGCCACGACGAGCGGTCAACAATCAATGGTGTCCGCTGCGAGGCGGATCGGCACACGACGGGAGGAATGGAATGTGCACGCTTTGCGATAGGGGAGCAGACGGATTCCGATCCCGAGCCGTGTTCGCGCCGGCGACCGACCTCGGCCGCGCCGGCGCCGCCTCGCCTTCCGCCCGCGACGGCCTGTTCACGGCGCAGCGCCCGCATGATCTTCCCGTCGGCGGCGCGGGGCGGAGAACGCTCATCAGGGGCGGCGCGGTCCTCACGATGGACCCGGGCGTCGGCGATTTCGCATCGGCCGACATCCTGATCGACGGCTCGAAGATCGTCGAGATCCGCCCCGGCATAGACGCACCGGATGCCGCCGTCATCGATGCGGACGGCATGATCGTCATGCCTGGCTTCATCGACACCCACCATCATCAGTTCGAGACGGCGTTGCGCAGCTACCTTGCGGACGGGCTTCTCTACAGCGACGGCAGGCCGCACGGCTCACCGAACTACATCGAGGACATTCTCGGCAAGCTGTCGACCGTCTACCGCCCCGAGGACGTCTACATCAACGAGGTCATGGCGTCGCTCAGCCAGCTCGACGCCGGCGTCACCACCGTCCTCGACGTGTCGCAGATCCATCATTCGCCCGAACATTCCGACGCCGCCATCCAGGGGCTCAGGGACGCCCAACGCCGTACCGCGTTCGGCTATTTCGAGGGACGGGGGCCGTCGGTCCGGTATCCGCGGGATGCGAAGCGGATCAAGGAGACCTATTTCTCGTCCGAAGACCAGTTGCTGACGATGGTGATGGGAGGCGAATTCTATCTGCCGACCTTCGAGGAATCGTGGCGGATCGGCCGCGACCTCGACATCCCGATCGCACTGCACGTCGTGGCGAGCCGCAAGGAGCGGTCCGACGTCTTCGACCAGATCGTCCGCACGACGCGGTTCGGCCCGGACAACATCTTCATCCACATGACAGGCGTCAGCGATCTGGGATGGCAGGCGGCGCGGGACGCGGGCGCGCATGTTTCGCTGTCCGTGCCCATCGAGATGACCATGCGCCACGGAATGCCGCCAGTTCTCAAGATGATGCAGTTCGGCATGTCGCCGTCGCTTTCGACGGACGTCGAGTGCACGATGACCGCCGACTTCTTCACGCAGATGCGAGCGATGCTGACGCTCCAGCGCGCACTGGTGAACGAGGACACGCTGGCGGGAAACGCGAACCCGCCGCCGCTCCTGACCTCGCGCGATGTCATCCGCTTCGCCACGATCGAGGGCGCGCGGGCGCTCCGGCTCGACGGCAAGGTCGGCTCGCTGGCGCCGGGCAAGGAGGCGGATATCATCCTGCTCGAGACCAGGACCCTCAACGTGGCGCCCCTGAACAACGTGCCCGGCGCCGTCGTGACCCTGATGGAGCGTTCGAACGTTTCGACGGTCCTGGTCGCAGGCGGCATCCGCAAATGGAAAGGCCAACTCGTCGGAGCGGACATCCCCAAGCTCGTGTCGGAAATCTCGGCGTCGCGCGACTACCTGTTCGAGAAGGCCGGTGTCGATCGGAAGCTCTTCTAGGAGGCCGCGGGCGAAGGCGCCCGCCGGTCTCGGGATCGGTCAGCGGGCCGCCGGCGGAGCGAACGGCCGACCGATCGAGGCCATTCCGGCCGTGATCCTGACCGCACCCAGCTTCAGCAGCTCGACGAGGCTGTCGATGCGGGTCAGGGCCAGGCGCTGATGCGTCAGCGCGATGACGATGCAGCCGAGGATCTCCTCGTCGGATGTGAAGACGGGGACGGCGATGCCGGAATATCCCGGATCCAGTTCGCCTTGCGACGTCGCGAAGCCGGCCTTGCGTATGGCTGCCATGCTCGCCCGAAACGCGTTGAAGTCATTGGCGCCCAGGTAGGTCCTGGCGTCATCGGCATTGAGTTCGAAGATCCGCTTGAGGCGCGCGCGCGGCAGGTGCGCGACGATCACCTTCGATCCGGCGCCGCGCAGCAGGGGAAGCGGCCTGCCCCGCCCGAAGGACAGCGGCAGCGCGTCGATGCCGGATTGCTGGTGCACCGTGACGATCCGGTCGCCATAGAGCTCGAACAGGTTGATGTCGTTGCCCGTCTGCTGGGACAGGTCGCGGATGATCGGTACCCCGGCGACCAGGAACGGGTCCGCCTGCCGGATGAGGAAGTCCAGTTCGACGCTGCGCGGACCAAGGGAATAGGAGCCGTCGCCGAAGCGCATGACGAAACCGGCGGAAACCAACTCGCGAATGTAGCGGTATGTCGTCGGCCGCGTGTAGCCCAGGCGCTCGGCCATTTCATCGGCGGTCCAGATCATCCTCTCTGCTGTGAACAGGTCCAGGATGGCCAGCGTTCTCGACAGGGTGTTCACGACGGTTTCTCCGACTGCGGTGCACGTTCCGGTGTCACCGATGCCGTCGTGCCGCAGTTTGCAAGCGAATTTTTTCGTCGCGGCGTCCGACAATACGGCCGGTTCGGCAGCACCGGCGCGGCGACAAGGCGATGAAGTGTCTCACGAATTCCATATAGTGATAATTCAGTTGCAAGCGATATGCCGATATAGCAATTTTCGATGCGAGAATCTTGTATGTTGACAATTTGCCGCACGTCGTGTCAGTTCGCGTGCGGCAGACACATGCCGGATTTGGGAGAGACGGCGCGAGCCGGGAGGATGAATAATGAGAACTGCCATTCGCACGATGTTGAAAACAGGCGCCACCTTGCTGGCGGTATCGATGCTTGCCGGCGCAGCCGCGGCAGAGGATACGACCAAGCTGAAGTTCGCAGTCTTTTCGCCCGATACTGAAATCACCGTAAAAACGGTTTTCATGCCCTTCGTCGAGGCGGTCAACGGCGAAAAGGCCGGCGTCGAGATCGAATTCTTCCCCAACGGCGCCCTCGGACGCAATCCGGCACAACAGGCCCAGATGGTCCTCGACGGTGTCGCCGACCTCGCGCTGGTCGTACCGTCCTATACGCCGGGCCGCTTCCAGGAAAACCAGGTCTTCGAGCTTCCCGGGCTTTTCACCGACCTGACCGAGGCGACGCTGACCTACACGAGCCTCGTCCAGTCGGGGAAGATCAAGGGCTATGAGGATTTCGTTCCGATCGCCATGGTCACGACCGCCCCCTACAGCATCCACACCAACTCGCCGATCGCGTCGCTGAGCGACCTGAACGGCAAGAAGATCCGGTCCACCGGCGCAATCGAGGGTGAAGTCCTGAAGGCCTTCGGCGCGGCGCCGATCGGCATGCCGATCACCGAAGTTCCGGAAGCGATCGGCCGCAAGACGATCGACGGAACGACGGCCCATCCGTCGGCGCTGTTCGACTGGGGCATCGTGAAGGTCACCAGCGACCACTATTTCACGCGCCTCGGCATCGTGCCGCTCGCCGTGCTGATGAACCGCCAGAAGTTCGAGAGCCTGCCGAAGCCCGCTCAGGACGCGATCACCAAGTACGCGGGCGACTGGATTGCCAAGACCTACATCGCGAGCATCGGCGCCTACAACGCCTCGCTGGTCGAGAAGCTCAAGGCGGACCCGGCCCACACCGCCGTCTTCCCGCCGCAGGCCGACATCGATGCCGTGCAGCCGACCTTCGACAAGGTCATCGACACCTGGGCGTCGGCGTCGCCGCGCAACAAGGAACTGCTCGATGCCGTCCGCGAGGAAGTCGCGGCCGTGCGGGCCAAGCAGTAAGGAGCACGAGCGATGCTGGACCGGCTTGAACGGCTTGGTCTGCGCTCGACACGGGCGCTGTCGGCGATCGGGCTGGCAGCGCTCATGTTCCTCGCCGTGCTGACCCTCGCCGACGGCTTGCTGCGCTGGTTGGCGAATGCGCCGATCGACGGCGCGCGCGACCTGGGCGGGCTCGCGATCGCGATCGCCATCACATGCTGCGTGCCCGTCGGGCTGATGGAGCGCAGCAACATCACCATCCGGTTCATCGAGGGACTGGCGGGACGGACCGTCAGCAATGTCTTCGACGTGCTGGCATCCATCACGGTCGGAGTGGTCATGGTCGTGGTCGCCTGGCAGTTCTGGCTGTTCGCCGGGAAACTGGCACGCGCCCATGAGACGACCTGGGTGCTGCAGGTTCAAGTTGCCCCCTACTGGTATGTCGTCGCCGCCATCTTCTGGATCGCGGTCGCGGTGCAGGCAATCGTCATCGCTGTCGACATCGGCCGGCTCTTCGGGCGCCCGGGCATGATCGGCAACGACCAGGCGGGAGCGGGACATTGAGCGCGCTCGCCATCGGCGGGCTCGGCATGCTCGCGCTGTTCGCGCTGATGTTCGCACAGGTGCCGATCGGCTTCGCCATGATGATCGTCGGCGTGACGGGCTACGCGCTCCAGGCCGGCTGGGCGCCGGCATTCACCCTGCTGACGAGCGAACCTTCCGCGCTGCTGTCCAGCGTGGATCTGGCCACCGTGCCTCTGTTCCTGCTGATGGGGACCTTCGCGACGGCAGCGGGTTTCTCCTCCGACATCTACAACGCCGCCGCCGCCGTCCTGGGTCATCGGCGCGGCGGACTTGCCTATGCCACGATCGGCGGCAGCGCCGCGTTCGGCTCGGTGTGCGGCTCATCCACCGCGACGGCCGCGACCTTTGCCAAGGCTGCGCTCCCGGAAATGTTGAAACGCGGCTACGCGCCCTCCTTTTCCACGGGGACGATCGCCGCCGGCGGCACGCTCAAGGCGCTGATCCCGCCGTCGATCATCATGATCCTCTACTGCATCGTGGCGAAGGCCTTCATCTTCGACCTCTTCGTCGCAGCGCTCGTCCCGGCGCTGATGGCGATTGCCCTGAACCTGCTGGCGATCACCCTTCTGGTGCGCCTGAAACCGGCTCTGGCGCCGGTGTCGGAGCGCGTTCCGTGGGCCGAGCGCTGGATCTCGATCCGCCGCGCCGCGCCGTTCGGCCTCCTGATGGCGACCGTCTTCGCCGGCCTCTACAGCGGCATCTTCACCGTCAACGAAGCGGCCTCCGTCGCGGCGGTGCTGTCTCTGGTGTTCGCCGTGGCGCGCGGCCGGCTGAACTGGACGTCGCTGTGGGATGGCATGCGCGAGACGGCGAGCGCGACCGCGATGATCTACATCATCATCATCGGCGCGACCGTCTTCTCCTACTTCATCACCCTCGCAAGGGTGCCCGAATCGCTGATCGGACTGGTTGCCGCATCCGGCTTTCCACCGCTCGCGATCATCATGCTCCTGCTGGTCGCCTATCTCATCCTGGGCGCCGTGTTCGACGAGATCGCAGCCATGCTGATCACGCTGCCCTTCGTGCTGCCGATCATTCTCCAGCTCGGTTACGACGTGGTGTGGTGGGGCATCGTCAACGTGGTGATCATCGAACTGGGCATGATCATCCCGCCGATCGGGATCATCGTCTTCATCCTGCACGGGCTTGCGCCGAAGATCTCGCTGTCGACCATCTATCGCGGCGTGGCGCCGTTCATCGTGGCCGACATCGTCCTCCTGATGCTACTCACGCTGTTCCCGGGCATCGTGATGTGGCTGCCGCTCTGGCTCGGTCGGTGATTGGCCATGGCAGCGGGACATGATCCTCGGCCGGTCACGCCGGTTCTCTACCACAGCGAAATGTCGGTCTGCGCGGCGAAGGTGCGGATGCTGTTCGCCGACAAGAACATCCCATGGGAGAGCAAGCTGCTCGATCTGCGCGCGGGCGACGCGCAGAGCGAGACCTATGTCAGGCTCAATCCGAACCAGGTCGTGCCGACGCTCGTCTGCGGCAGCGATGTCGTCGTCGAGTCGAACATCATCCTCGAATATGTCGAGGATCGCTGGCCCGAGCCGGCTGCCCGGCCGACGCAGCCCCTCCAGAAAGCCCGCATGCGCCTCTGGATGCGGCAGCTCGACGACTCCATCCACGCCGCGGCGGCCGTCATCTCGGTCTGCATCGCGCTGCGGCATCAATTTCTGAAGCGCCGGCCCGACGAGGTGCAGCTATGGCTGGACAAGATGGTCGATCCCGCTCGGCGGGCGCGCTCGAAGGCAGCCATCGAACGCGGCATGGATGCAGAACAGTTCGCCGAGGCGGTGCTGCGCGTACGCAGGCTGTACGACGATTTCGAGCGGGCGCTCGCGGACAGCACGTGGCTCGCAGGCGACAGCTATTCCCTCGCCGACATCGCCTACTCGCCATACGTGCTGCGGTTCGACCAACTCGGCTTCGGCGACCTCGTCGTCGAGCGGCCGCATGTCTCGGATTGGCAGAAGCGGCTCTTCGCGCGGTCCGGCTTCAAGGCCGGCGTCGTCGACTGGCTCAATGCCGGCGCTGTCGCCCTGTTCGAACGCGAAGCGCCCGAGGCGCGCCGGCGCGTCGCGGAGATCCTCAACCAGAACGCGCCGAAGCACGGCGCAGGGACGACGCAGTGACAGACGTATTCATTCTCGGCGCCGGCATGACCCCGCTCGGCAAGCATCTCGACAAGTCGGTCAGGCAGCTGACGGCCCTGGCCGTCAGTGCGGCACTCGACGACGCCGGCCTGGGCATGGAAGCGATCGAGTCCGCCTGGTTCTCGAACACGCGGCAAGGCGTCATGGAAGGCCAGCACGGCATTCGCGGACAGGTCGCCCTGCGCGCGATGGGGTTCGAGGAAATCCCGATCATCAACTGCGACAACGCCTGCGCAAGCTCGTCCACCGGCGTCAACCAGGCGTTCGCAAGCATCAAGGCGGGGCTGTGCGAAGTCGCCCTCGTCGTCGGCGCCGAGAAGATGAACTACCCCGAGAAGCGCGAGCAGATGTTCGAGGCCTTTCTCGGCGGGATGGATCGAGAACTCGCGGAAGAGCACCTTGCCCGGCTGCTCGCGCTGTCGGCCGATCTCGAACTGCCGCCCGAGGCAATGGCCGACACCGGTCCGCGCAGCATCTTCATGGACAGCTATGCCGCCATGGCCCGCCATCACATGGCGGCCTTCGGAACCACGCAGCGGCAACTCGCCGCCATCGCGGCGAAGAACCACTGGCATTCGCAGTTCAATCCGATGGCGCAGTATCGCACGCCGCTGACCATCGACGAGGTGCTGGCGGACAAGCTCATCGCCTGGCCGCTCACACGTGCGATGTGCGCTCCGATCAGCGACGGCGCGGCGGCGGTCGTGCTGGTATCGGGCGATGTCCTGAAGAGGACGGCCGGCTCGCGCGCGGTCCGCGTCCTCTCCAGCCAGTTGGCCAGCGGCGTCAGGCGAGAGCCCGGCGACCTGGAACGTCATGTGGGTCGCATCGCAGCCCGCAAGGCGTGGGAACAGGCCGGTGTGGGGCCTGCCGACATCTCCGTGGCCGAAGTTCATGACGCCACGTCGTTTGCCGAGATCCGTCACGTCGAGAATCTGGGTCTCTGCGAGATCGGCGAAGGTGGCTTCATGGCCGAGCGCGGCGAGACGACCCTGGGCGGCCGCATTCCGGTCAACACCTCGGGCGGACTCGTCTCGAAAGGGCATCCGGTCGGGGCGACCGGGATCATCCAGCTGATCGAACTCGTCACCCAGCTGCGGGGCGAGGCCGGCGACCGGCAGGTCGAGGGCGCGCGCCTGGCTGCGGCTGAAAATGGCGGCGGGTTCTACGATGGCGAAGAAGCCGTTGCCGCCGTGACCGTGCTGGCCAGGCACTGAGGCAGCCGGGCATGCGTGCGTCGTCCCTATATGACAGCGGAACGGTTGGAGACCTCATCCTCGGGGCGATCCGGCGCTATCCGGAGCGCGTGGCGTTCATCGAGGACGAGCGGCGGCTGACCTATCGCGCGCTCGGCGACAGGATCAGCCTGGCGGTCGGGATGCTGGACGCACTCGGCCTGCGGCCCGGCGATGCGGTCGCGCAATTGTCGGGGAACCGCTCGGAGCTGTTCTGCCTCGTCGCGGCGGCCTACGTCCACGGCCTTCGCTCCGTCACGCTGCATGCAGCGGCCAGTGCCGCCGACCATGCCCACATCCTGCGCGATTCCGGCGCCAAGCTCTTCGTCGCCGAGGACTATCACGCGAAGGGGGCGGCGGACCTCAAGCACCTCGCGGGCGATGGCATCGCGTGGTTTTCGCACGACGAGACGGCCGGCCTGCGCGCCTTCTGGAGCGAGGCGGCAATGTCCGCCCCGGCTCCGCTTCGCAGCCGCCGATCGCCGGACGGGGTCATCCGCCTCGCCTACACGGGTGGGACCACGGGACGGTCCAAGGGCGTGATGCTGACGGATCGCTCGCTCATGGCCAACACCCTGCTGTGGCTGGCCGCGTTTCCCATGCCTGATGGAGACCGCTACCTCTGCGCGGCGCCGATGTCCCACGGTGCCGGCTCGCTGGTCCTGCCCGTGCTGCTGCGCGGCGGCACCGTGGTGCTGCAGCGTGGCTTCGACCCCGGCCGGTTCATCGCCGGTGTCGAACGGCACCGCATCGGCACGACATGGCTGGTGCCCACGATGCTATACGCGCTGCTGGACCAGCCGGACCTGCCGGCAGCCGACCTGTCGAGCCTTCATGCGCTCGTCTACAGCGCCGCGCCGGCCGCGCCGACCCGTATCCGGCAGGCGCTGGACCGATTTGGCCCGATCCTGGTGCAGGCCTACGGACAGACCGAAGCACCCAACACGATCCTCGTGATGAACCAGCAGGATCACCGGGACGCGCCGCCAGGCCGCCTCCATGCCGCCGGTCGGCCCTCCCCCGGCATTCAGGTCGCATTGCTGGACGACGAGGGTCGCGAGGTCGCGCAGGGCGATGTCGGCGAGATATGCGTGCGCGGACCGCTGGTCATGGACGGCTACTGGAACCAGCCGGCGCAGACCGAAGAGGCGTTGCGCGACGGGTGGCTGCATACGGGCGATCTCGCCCACCGCGACGCCGACGGGTTCGTCCACATCGTCGACCGCAAGAAGGACATGGTGATCTCCGGCGGGTTCAACGTCTACCCGCGCGAGGTCGAGGACACCCTGTCGGCCCATCCCGACGTGGCCGCGGTGGCCGTGTTCGGCCTGCCGGACGACCGGTGGGGCGAGGCTGTGACCGCCGTCGTGGTCCCGCGGCCGGGACGTCATCCGCAGGTCCAGGACCTCAGGGATTTCGTGCGCGAGCGCAAGGGAGCCGTCCATACGCCGAAGACGATCGAGTTTGTCGACGCCTTGCCCCTGACCTCGCTGGGCAAGCCGGACAAGAAGGCATTGAGGCTGCGCTTCACTCCGCCCGGGCCACCGGGCGGATAGGCACGAGCCGAAGCGCAGCAGGACCATCGGAGGCGCGCAAATTCCGGCCCCTCGCAAAGTATCCCAATGAAAGGCCTATTCCATGGATCACCTCATACGACAGATGGGCTACGTGGTGATGTCCACGCCGGACCCCGAAGGATCCGCCAGGGATCTGGCGGAGATCGTCGGCCTCAAGGTCACCGAGCGAAGCGACACATCCGTCTTCATGTCTGCCAACGAGCGCCGCTGCGAGGTGGTCTACAGGCGCGGCGATGCCAGGGGCGTCGTCGTGATCGGTCTCGAGGCGATGGACGCGGCCTGCGTGGACGAGGTCGCGCACCGCGCCCGCAAGGACGGGCTCGTCATCATCGACGACGTCCCGGCCATCGACGGCGTGGAACGGGCGGTCCGCTTCGCCACGCCCTTCGGTCCGGTGTTCGAGGTCCACACGCCGGTCGCGCGCAACCAGTCCCTGCGCCACATCGGAACCGGCGGGCGCCCGAAGCGGCTCGAGCACGTCAATGTCAGGGTCAGCGATACCCGGGGATTTCAGGATTTCGCCCTGGGCACGCTGGGAATGAAGCTGTCCGATCGCACCACCAACCACGAGCTCGCTTGGTATCGCGCCTGGGATGGCTACCACCATACGCTGGCTGTAGGGCAGGGAAACTGCATGCATCACTATGCCTTCGACGCGAATGCGGTCGAGGATCTGATCCAGATCGCCGATTCCCTCGTGCTGAAGGAACGCAGCCTGCTGTGGGGACCGGGCCGGCACGGCGCCGGCGACAACATCTTCACCTACTACCGGGATCCGAACGGCTGCGCGGTAGAAACCTCAGTCGGGCTCGTCCGCATCGAGAACGACCTCCTCTACGAAGCACGGGTGTGGAGCCTGGATCCGGAAAGCGGACTTCGCAACATGTGGCAGTTGACCGCCCCGCCTGCTGCCTTCGGGGAGGCCGGGATACCGTATCTCTGAAGAGCGGCAAGCCGCTCGAACCCGGTCATTGCGGCATGTCCGGTCTAGCAGGCTGCCGTATGTGATTTCGCGTCGGGAGGTCGCCCGGTCGACGCGAAAATCTCGATCATGGCGCTTCGGTCCGTCAGCCATCGGGAGTTGCCGGCGATCTATCCTCGACAGGCGCCGCGAACCGCTACTTCCGGATCCGGAGCGCTCGGCGGGAACGTCTTGCCAGAGGTCCCGACCCGACCTCGACGGAGTTCACCCCGCCGGCACCGGCTTCGGCCTGCCGTCCTTGTCCAGCGCCACCATAATGAAGTCGGCGTCGGTGACCTTTTCCATCAGGTCGGACAGGTAGCGCTGCGCCCAGGCCTCGACCTTGAGCACCATCGAGGTGCGGCCGACGCGGGTGATGTGGGTGTAG
>CALFXR010000192.1 GCA_937958475.1 uncultured Mesorhizobium sp.
TCTGATTCACTGCTCCTGGTGATTTGCCAGGAGGTGATGATGACGAGGAGCCTGACTGGCTAGGCGCAAGATGAACAAATCCTAAGGAGCGAGGCGGGCGGTGCCCTCGCGCCCGCGTTAGCGGCGTCGCGTCATCAAAGGCCCTGTCGTAATAGACCCTTGAATCAGTCGCGCTATCCGTTGCCAATCGCATTTACGAGTTATGCGGCCTAGCGCTCAGTAGTTCCGAGGACGAGGTCCAGCGTGGCCGTTTTCCATGTATTGTCGCGGGTCAGAACCGTCGCCTCTTCCGAGACCATTTCGATCAATTTCTTCGTCGCCGTTGACATGGCGCGCTCGCGCGACACTGCCGTAACCCATCCCCATCGAGCGTTGCGAATTGGTGCGGCGGACACCTCCTTGCGTTGGAGAAGTTCGTGAACCCCGCTGTATGGGAGAACGCAGTAGCCGGCGCCTGTTTTGGTGAGGCTCGTCATCAGCGAGTTAGTGTCGACCTCCAACTTTGGTTCGGCGGCCCGTCCGGCCCTTACGAGGATTTCGTCGACGGCGCGGCGCAGGCCGTTGGGAAACGGAGTGAGGATAAGGTTGTGTCCCGTCAGGGACTTGGCCGAGACCGGCCGTGACAGGTCAAGCCCAGCTTCGAGAGGCGCGATAAGCAACAGGCTTTCGGTAACGAGAGGGATTTTGTTGAGGGTCGTGAAGGACTCGCGATCAGAGAGAATCGCCACATCGGCGCCGTCGTTGACGATCGCTTCGCGCACCATCATCGAGGTGTTCTCTGTGACGTGGACGCTCACGGTAGGATAGGTCTTCCGGTAACGCGCGACGACGCGTGCTGTCAGAAGGCTGCTCAGCGAGTTTGATGCCGCCAGGCGAACCGTTCCGACCGGCTCGTCCGCGGCCGACATGATCTCGCTCTTCATCCGGGCGAAATTGCTGAGGAGGACCCGCGTCTTGTCGACCAGTCGCTGTCCCGTTTCGGTCAGCGCCACCCCTCTCGCCTTGCGCTTGAACAGCCTGGTGCCAAGTTCCTGCTCGAGTAGCCTTATCTGGCGGCTCAGCGCGGGCTGGGAGACATGCGCCCGCATGGCTGCATGGGTGATGTTCAGCGTGTTCGCCACATGCATGAAGTATTCTAGTTGCCTGGCGTCCAACCCATTCCCTCCTCGTCCATTCGTGCGTTCAAGCCATACATGAATGTAATGGTAGCGATGTGCCATTTGTCTTAGTGTTGATATCTCGGTCGCGCTAGTCTGCATCCAACGAGCGCGCGTACGTGAGGCTGCGCCGGAGGCAACCGCCAACCCAGATGGCGGCTTTCGCCCTGGGAGGGGTCAATGGGTGCTGCACTGCTCGGTCAAACGGCCGTGGTCACCGGCGGGTCGCAGGGCCTCGGCTTGGCAATCGCAAAACGCCTGCTTGGCGACGGCGCCAACATCAGCCTCTGGGACGTCGAAGAGACAGGCCTGCGCCGCGCCGCCGCGGAGCTTGGCGACGCCGCCCGTGTGCACACCGCAACGGTCGATGTCGCATCCGAGGCGATGGTTGCCACCGCCAGAGATGCGACCATCGCCCGGTTCGGATCGGTATCGATCCTTGTAAACAATGCCGGCGTCTCGGGGCCGCACGCCAGGGTCTGGGAACTCTCGCTCGCCGAATGGCAGCGCGTTATCGACGTCAACATGACCGGCGTGTTCCTGTGCTGCCGCGCCCTGACGCCCACCATGCTGGCGAGCGGATATGGCCGCATCGTCAACATCGCGTCGGTCGCCGGCAAGGAAGCCAGTCCGTCGATCAGCGCCTATGCAACGTCGAAGGCCGGGGTTATCGGCTTCACCAAAACGCTCGGCCGCGAACTTGCCCACACCAAGATCACCGTGAACTGCGTCACGCCGGCGGCGATCAAGACCGCGATCTTCGACAAATGGCCGGCTGACTACGTCGCCTCGCTGCTCGCCAAGATACCGATGGGCCGTTTTGGCCTACCCGACGAACTCGCTGCCCTGGTCGCCTGGATCGCCTCCCCTGACGCCTCCTTCAGCACCGGCGCTGTGTTCGACCTGTCCGGCGGACGGACAGACTATTGAGGCCGGGCGCACAGGGCCAGCAGCGGAGTTTCAGATGCTCAATGCAATAACCGGGACGAACCACACGAGCTTCACCGTCGCCGATCTCAACCGCGCGGTCGCGTTGTTTCGCGACGGCCTGGGCTTCGTGGTCACCTCACGGGCTGGGCGGGATCCGTCCTCGATCCAGACCATCACGGGCGTGGCCGGGGCGGATGTCGAGATCGCATATCTGCGCCGGCCCGACCACACCGTCGAGCTCATCGAGTATCGTGGCCCCGCCGACCGAACCACCGTCGAAGCCCGGCCCTGCGACGTCGGTTTTGCCCATATCGCGTTCGATGTCCGCGACATCGACGGGGCCATAGCGCATCTCGGGCAATTCGGCGCGACGCCGATATCGCCACCCTATGTCAACAAGAGCGGCGGCCCGAACGCCGGCGTGCGTGTCTCGTACCTACGCACGCCGGACAAGGTCACGATCGAACTCATCGAGCGGCCCGCAAATGCCTAAGTTTGCTCTGGCCATAACCGAGATTTCGGCAACCGAGAGCTTCTTTCGAGGCGCTCTCTCAGACATAACCAAAAGGCATTTCTTCCATAGGCGATTTCTGTTTGTTCCGAAGGAGTGGCCGTGGGACTCTTCGCCCAACGGCGCCCGATCAAACGAGACGCCGGATCCGGGAACGATGCGCCACGGCAAATCGAAAGACGGTGCATTCCGCTCGGCATGTCGCCGACGGCCGATGCGTCGGATGGGGGCACGATGAAGAACGCCAGTGTGAGCCGCGCGCGCCGTCTCGACCGTGGCGACGACAAGGCCATGCCGAAGGAAGGGGCGCCGGCGAGCACCTCAGGCAATGGTAGCGGCTACCAGCTGGCGACGCGCAATGCGCGCAAGCTCGACGATGCCGAACTGAAGCGGCTGTTGAAGACCATGCTGGTCATCCGGGCTTTCGAAGTCCGGACCAGCGAACTTTTTCAGAGCGGATTTGTGAAGGGCACGGCGCACTCTTCCGTCGGCCAGGAGGCGGTCGCGGCCGGCGCCGGCTACCCGCTGCTGCGCAGCGATTTCATCGCCACGCATCACCGCGGCCATGGACATTGCATCGCCAAGGGCGCGGACGTCTCGCGCATGATGGCGGAACTGCTTGGTCGGCGCGACGGCATTTGCGGCGGCCTTGGCGGCTCCATGCACGTCGCCGACATCGAACTCAACATCATCGGCGCAAACGGCATCGTCGGCGCCAGCATGGGTCTGGGTGTGGGGGCTGCCCTTGCCGCCAAGCAGCGCAAGTCAACCGATGCCGGCGTCGCGATTTTTGGCGACGGCGGGGCCAATGAAGGCATTTTCCACGAGGCCATGAACATGGCGGCGATCTGGAAGCTGCCGATGGTCTTTCTGTGCGAGAACAACCAGTACGGCCTGTCCACGCCCTTCTCTGAGGTCACGGCCGGCGGTTCGATCTCGGCGCGTGCCGCTGGCTACGGCGTGCCCGGCGAAACCATCGACGGCAACGACGTCGTCGCGGTCTTTGCCGCCGTCGACGCGGCGATCGCGCGGGCCCGCGCCGGTGAAGGCCCGACCCTCATCGAAGCGATAACCTACAGGCATGGCGACCATTCGATGCGCGCCAACCTGCCGGGCTACCGCGAAGAAGAGGAGGTCGAGCGCTGGAAGGCGATGGATCCGATCAATCGCTGCGCCGCGATGATGAAGCAGCGCGGTGCGCTGACCGAAGCAGAGTATGACGCCATGGTCGCGGAAGCGGAGGCTTCAATCGACATAGCGGTCGATTTCGCGAAGAATTCGCCCGAGCCGGATGCGAGTATGCTTCTGTCGGCAGTTTCGGCGCCGTCCAGGTCCGCACGTGCGGTCGAACCCGCCCCCGGCACGCGCGAGATCACCTATCTCGAAGCGATCAAGGAAGCGATGTCGCAGGAGATGGAGCGTGACGAGCGCGTCTTCGTCATCGGCGAGGACGTCGGCCACATCGGCGGCACGTTCGGCGTGACGCGCGGCCTGTTCCAGAGGTTCGGAAAAGACCGGCTGATGAACACGCCGATCTCGGAGATGGGAATTGCCGGCGCCGCGGTCGGTTCCGCGGTTTGCGGCCGCCGGCCGATCGCCGAAATCCAGATCTTTGATTTCGTTACCTTCATGATGGATATGATCGTCAACCAGGCGGCAAAACTCCGCTACATGCTTGGCGGTTCGCCAACCGTGCCGGTGGTGTTTCGTGGGCCGCAGGGAGGCGGCATTCGGCTGGCGGCGCAGCATTCGCAGTCGCTGGAAGCGTGGTTTGCGCACGTGCCCGGGCTGATCGTCGTGGCGCCGTCGACGCCCTACGATGCCAAGGGCTTGCTGATCGCCTCCATCCGCGACGACAATCCGGTCATCTTTCTTGAGCACAAGCTGCTCTATCTCGGCCAGACCGGGCCGGTGCCCGAGGCGTCCTACGAAATCCCGATCGGCAAGGCCGACATCAAGCGCGCCGGCACCGACGTCACGGTAATCGCCACCCAGGTGATGGTCGAGCGCGCGCTGTCCGCCGCCGAAATCCTGTCGCGGGAAAACATATCTGTCGAGGTTATCGATCCGCGCACCCTGCGGCCTCTCGACATGGACTGCTTCATCAAGAGCGTGAAGAAGACCCATCGTTGCGTCGTCGTGCATGAGGCTTGGAAGACGGGCGGGCTCGGCGGCGAGATCGCCGCTCAGATCAACGAACTCGCCTTCGACTGGCTGGATGCGCCGGTCGAGCGCCTGGGCGCGATGGAAGTGCCTATGCCCTACAACGACAAGCTGGAGCGGGCTGTCATCCCGTCTCAGGCCGACATCGCCGATGCAATCCGCCGCGTCTGCTATCGCTGAGCTACTCCTGGAAACCAGAGGAACCAGCAACCGAAATGCCGATCGACATACTGATGCCAGCACTGTCACCGACCATGGAGAAGGGCAACCTGATCCAGTGGCTGAAGGTCGTTGGTGACAAGGTGCGGGCCGGCGACATCCTTGCCGAGATCGAGACCGATAAGGCGACGATGGAAGTAGAGGCTTCGACGGACGGCGTGTTGCATAGCATTGTAGTGCCGGCCGGAACAGCGGATGTAGCAGTCAACCGGCTAATCGGTTCGCTTGCGACCGAGGACGAACTCCAAGCACCCGCCACCGGCTTGTCGGCGACCAGCGGAGCGCAGGCGGCGCACGAGGATGCAGCGCATGTCACGCCGCAGGCATTCCCGATCATGAACTGTTCAGACGCCGGCCGCGTCTTTGCATCGCCGATCGCGCGCCGGCTGATGGCAGAGGCGAGGCTGGATCCGGCTTCTCTGGCTGGCAGTGGCCCGAATGGCCGCATCCTGGAGCGCGACGTGAATGCCGCGATCGCGGAGCGCGAGGCAGCGACGAAGACGGAGACGCCGCGCGAGGCCGAGGTTGCGGTGTCATCGGTCGAAAGGTTCAGTTCCCCGGATGAGCGGGCACTGTTTGAGCCGGGCAGCTATGTCGAAGTTCCTCACGATCAGATGCGGATGACCATCGCCCGCCGCCTGCTGGAGGCCAAGCGGTCCGTGCCGCACTTCTATCTGTCGGCCGATTGCGTCATCGACACGCTCATGGCGCTGCGCGTGCAGTTCAACAATGCCGCCCCGACGTCGGCCGACGGCTCGCGCACCTACAAGCTGTCATTGAACGACTTCATCATTCGCGCCCTTGCGTTGGCCCTGAAGCAGGTTCCGGACGCCAACGTCTCTTTCACCGAAAGTTCGCTGTTGCGTCATGGCAGTGCCGACATCGGTGTGGCGGTCGCCGTACCGGACGGGCTGATGACGCCGATCGTGCGGCATGCCGAAACCAAGACGCTGGCCACCATCTCGAACGAGGTGAAGGAGTTGGCCGGGCGCGCCAGACTTCGCAGGCTGAAACCGCAGGAATACCAGGGCGGGACGGCGAGCGTATCGAATCTTGGGATGTACGGCGTCAGGGATTTTGCAGCGATCATCAATCCTCCGCAGGCGTCCATCCTCGCGATCGGCGTAGCAGAGCAGCGCATGATCGTTCGGGATGGGGCGTCGGCCGTAGGGACGGTGATGAGCGTCACGCTTTCCGTCGATCATCGGGCGATCGATGGCGCGACCGGAGCCGAGTTGCTCTCGGCGTTCAAGGCTCTGATCGAGCGACCAATGGCGATGTTGGTGTAGGCGGGGGGCGAAGGCGACGATGGCAGAGGCAGTCGTGACGACGAAGGGCAAGGAGAGCTCTGCGGTTGAAAAGAGGCCTGCAGGTTTCCGCTTGAGCAATGTCGGCCAGGAAACGCTGGTTCTCGGCACAACCGTCGTCATCTTCGTGCTCTGCGCGATCTTCGTCACCGGCTTCTTCACGCTGCCGAACATCGCGACGCTGGCCCGGAGCGTCTCCGTGCTCGGCATCTTGGGCGTCGGCATGACTGTCGTGGTTATCGGCCGCGGGCTCGATCTTGCCCAGGTCGCCATTCTCGCCACCTGTGCCGCTTGGTCGTTGAAGCTGATCGGGATGGGTTTCGGCCTTGGCACGGGGCTCGCGATGGGGCTCGGCCTCGCCATTCTCATCGGTACCATGAACGGCTTTGCCATCGCCGTCATCGGCATACCGGCGCTGTTCACGACCCTTGCCACTGGCACGTTCGTCTATGGCATCGGCCGCTGGCTGCTGCTCGATGGCATCATCACCTATGTGCCGGACAACCAGGACTTCCTGATCGCACTCGGACAAGGCGAGATCCACGGCATTCCGGTGCCGTTGGTGATCTTCGCGCTGGTGGCACTGGTCGGCCACTTCATCCTGTCGCGAACAACCGCCGGACGCTTCATCTACGCGTTTGGCGACAATGCCGAAGCCGCTCGCCTGACCGGCGTTTCGGTGCGCGTACTGACCATCGGGCAATACACGTTCTCCGCGGCCGTGGCCTTCCTGGCGGGTCTGGTTACCGCCGGCTCGGTCGCTTCGATCAACACCAATGTATTCAGCTCGAGCCTGATCTTCGACGTGCTTTTGATCGTGGTGCTTGGCGGCGTCAGCCTCAGCGGCGGTCGCGGGTCGATCGCCAGCGTTCTCGCGGGAACGGCGCTCATCGGTACGCTGCTCAACGCGATGATCCTGTTGGACATTCAGGGTGATGTCCAGAACATCGTCAAGAGCGTCGTGCTGCTCGGCGCTATCGCGCTCGACCGAAAACTCCATCCAAGGGACGAGGAGACTGCTCGACAAGGAGATCTGTAGAGGCAACGCCTTCCTCCACACGATCCAACAACCAAGGCGCTTATGTTCGGAGGAAACTATGACATTCTTGAAAGCATGCCTGCGGCTTGCTGCTCCAGCAGCGCTGACCGTCGCCGCAACGCTCGGCATATCGACACTGTCGGCGGGAGCAGCCGACGGCGGTTCGGAACTGAAGGACCTCTACGCGAAGGCGGTCTATGGCAAGACCATCGCCTTCCTGCCGATGACGCTTGGCGCACCGTTGATGGACACCTGGGAATACGTCATCCGCACCGAGGCCGAACGCTCCAACATGAAGTATTCGGTGAAGGACCCGGCGTGGAACAGCACGGCTCTGGTACAGGCATTTGAAGGCGCCATCGCCGACAAGCCTGACGTCATCGTCGTGCAGAACCCCAACGTCCAGCTGCTGGTCAAGCAGATCAAGCAGGCTCAGGAAGCCGGGATCTATGTCATCCAGCTCTCGATGATGTCCAACGCGCTGAGCGACGGCTATGTCGGCGGCGACTGGATCGGCCAGGCGGAAGCCACCGGCAAGGAAATCGTCAAGGACTGCGGCACGGGCAGCGGCAAGTCCGGCAAGGTCGTCATCCTGCAAGGCGAACTGACCGCCGCTCAGAACGTCTACATGACCAACGGACTGATGGCCGAGTTCGCCAAGGATCCTGCGATCAACGTCGTGTCCAGCCAGGCGACCAACTGGGATGCAACCAAGGCCTACGACATCACCACCGCTGTCCTGCAGCAGCATCCCGACGTTTGCGCGATTTTCGGGCCCTACGACATCATGACTATCGGCGGCGCGCAGGCGGTGAAGAAGGCCGGCCTCACCGGCAAGGTCATCGTCTACAGCAATGGCGGCGGCTACAAGGAAGGCTGCGACGCGGTCAAGTCCGGCCTGATCGACAAGTACATGAACTGGGAAGCGTGGAATCAGGGCCGCGAAGTTGTGGTCATGGCCAAGAACCTCCTGATGACCGGCGAAAAGCCCGGCTCGCACAGCGTCGCATCGTTCTCGAGCTTCTTCTGGGTGACCAAGGACAATCTCGACCAGGCCCGCTGCACCGACATTCCCAAGAATAACTGACCGATTCAACGGGTTCGTCCGGCGGCCGCATGATCCGCGGCCGCCGGGTATCATTCCATCACGTCAAGGGGGGATCGATGGCCGAAACCAGTATCAGGGAGGCGCTTCTGCGTCTGCGCTATCGATGGTCGTTCCAGCAGTTCGTCGCTGAGCTTCTGCAGAAGCGCTGGATGGAACCGGTCGTTCCCTTTACGGCGGCGATCGTCGTCATCCTGGCGTTTTCCTTTCTCATCCCCAACTACTTCACCATCGACAATCTCGTTTCGACCGGCCGTCAGTTCGGCGAGTTCGGCTTCGTGGCGATCGCCATCGCCATCGTAATCATCTCAGGCGGCATTGATCTGTCGGTCGGATCGATCTTCGCGATGGCCAATTTCATCGCGCTAATGATGTTCAACATGTTCGAGTTGTCGGCGCCACTGGCGATCGCGCTGACCGTTCTCGCCGGCGCGACGATGGGCGCGGTCAACGGCGCGCTGATCGGTTTCTTCGGGCTGGGCGCGTTCCTCACGACGCTCGTCACCATGCTGATCTTCCGAGCCATCCTGAACCTTCTTATCCTACGCTATTCTTTGGAGATGGCGATTTCGATGGGCGACAGCCGCATCTGGGACTGGCTGGGCGGCGGCAATCTCTTCGGCGTTCCGGCCAACATTCTGTTCCTGATCATTGTTGCGGTCATCGGCCACATCTTCCTCAGTCGCGGCAGGCCGGGCTGGTACATCGCCGCTATCGGCGCCAACCGCCGCGCCGCCCGACACGCGGGCATTCCGGTCGAGCGGCACCTGTTCATGACCTATGTGGTGTCGGGGGCGCTGACCGCGCTTGGCGGCGTGTTCTACGCCGCACGGCTGAACAGCCCGAGTTCGGATACCGGCGTCGGCATGGAAGTGCTAGCCCTCACAGCCGTCGTACTTGGCGGCGTCAATCTCTCCGGCGGCAAAGGCACGATCGGACAGGCGCTGATCGGGGCGACCATCGTGCTAGTACTCACCAACGGTCTGGTGCGCTTCGGGCTGGTCGGCGGCGCTACCTCCACCTTCCTCGGCTTCATGATGCTTCTAGCGGTCGGCATCGACGTGAAATGGTCGCGCAACCGTCACAAGGCGATCGAGAAGATCTATGTCGTGCCGAGCTATTTCAAGCTCGGGCAAAGGCACGACATCTCTCCCGATGGGGCTTCGGCCTATGCGCTCAACAATCGCCTGCGCGATGCTGACGCGATCGGCCTCGGCAAGCTCGACGGTCCGGAGGACGTCATCTTCGATCGTGAGGGCAACATGTATTGCGGCACGCGCGAGGGCTTCATCTGGCGCTTCAGCGGCAAGAACCATGAGACGCAGGAGATCTTTGCCCGCACCGGCGGCCGGCCGCTTGGCATGGCGATCGACAGGGACGGCAATCTGATCATTTGCGTTGCCGGCATGGGCGTCTATGGCGTGCGGCCAGACCGCTCCGTGTACAAGGTCACGGACGAGACCAACCGCACCTTCGGCAAGGTCATCGACGATTCGCGGTTGTCGCTGGCCGACGACCTCGACATTGCGCCGGACGGAAAAATCTACTTCAGCGAAGCGACGCTTCGCTACACGGCCCATACCTGGGCAACAGATGCGCTGGAGGGCCGCGGCAATGGCCGCATCATCATGTTCGATCCGGTAACCGGCAAAACCAAGACGCTGTTGCGCGACCAGATCTTCCCGAACGGCGTCTGCGTCGCCCATGACGGCAAGTCGGTGCTGTTTGCCCTGACCTGGGCCTGCCGCATCGAGCGCTACTGGATCGCCGGCCCGAAGGCCGGAACACTCGAAACGCTGATCGCGGACCTGCCAGGCCTGCCAGACAACATCAACCGCGCCTCGGACGGCCGCTATTGGCTCGCCCTCGTTGGGCTACGTACGCCCGCCTATGATCTGGCCATGGAGGATCCCGGCTTTCGCACGCGGATGATCAAGCGCATCCCGAACGACGAATGGCTCTATCCCAACATCAACAATGGCTGCGTCGTGAAATTCGACGAGAACGGCAAGATACTGGAGACACTCGGCGACATCGGCGGCAAGTCACATCCTTCAGTTACATCCATGCGCGAAGAGCGCGGCTACCTCTACATCGGCGGTCTTTCCAATGATCGCATCGGACGCGTGAAACTCCCAGATGCCGACCCGGACTGGAACGGCGCCGCCTCTTACTGGGGCAAGGGCTGAACCGATGAGCAGCGTCGTTGTCGATATCATCCGCGAACTTCTTTTCCGCAATCGCGACCGAAAGGCCAATCCGGTGCTGGACGGCCCTATGCGGCCGAACTCCGCGCTCGATGAATGCCGCGTGGCAAGCAGCGCAGTCCGCGAGCCAGACGATATCGCGTTTGCCGTTGATGGCTCCGCATACGTCACTAGCGGCAACAAGTTGATCCGCTTCGCCGACGGCGCCTTTGACAGACCCGTCACCGCGGCCGAGTTCGACGGAATGGCCACCGGAATCGCTGCCCATCCCGCTGGTGGCGTCGTGGTCGGTGTAACTGGCACAGGCATCGCATTCGTCGACGGCCCGGAAAGCGGCAGGATGCTGGAAGTCCGCGGCCAAGGCGGACTGAAATGCCCGACCGCGCTGGTCTGCGGACCAAGTGGCAGCATCTTCGCCTGCGACGGATCGCTCGACAACGGTCCCGATCGCTGGCAGCACGATCTCATGGAGAAGCGCAGCAGCGGACGCGTGCTGTGCGTCGACCCGAAAACTGGCGACGTCGAGGTGCTGGCATCGGGGCTGGCTTGGCCGAGCGGCATCTGCCTTGCGCGGGACGGCCTTTCCCTGGTTGTCTCGGAAGCCTGGGCGCACAGCCTGCAGCGCCTGCCATTGGCGGTTGGCGGCAAGGTCGTGAGGCCCGAACCGGTCATGCAGAACCTGCCCGGCTACCCGGGGCGGATCATCCCTCTAGGCTCCGGCTATTGCCTGACAATGTTTGCGCTGCGCACGCAATTGGTCGACTTCGTGCTTACCGAGGATTCTTATCGCCGCAAGATGATCGAACGGATCGACCCTGCCTTCTGGGTCGTTCCGGCCCTCCGCTCGGAAGGCCACTATCTCGAGCCTGTGCAAGGCGGGGGCCTGCGCAAGCACGGCAGCCTGAAGGCGTGGGCGCCGCCGCGCTCCTATGGCCTGGTGATCTTCTTGGACGATGAGTTCGAGCCGGACTCCAGCCTGCACAGCCGCGTCGGTGGAGCGTGCCACGGCATCACCGGTGTCGCTGCCCGTGACGGCGCCGTCTTTGTCACCTCGAAGGGCAACAGCAAGATCGTTCAAGTGACCGCAGGAGCGCTGCAATGACCGCCGAGCAGACTGGCGAACCGATGCTGCGCGTCGTCAAGGGTACCAAGATGTACCATGGCGCGCAGGCCATCAGCGCCGTCGACTTCGACATCAGCCGCGGCGAGATACATGGTCTTGTCGGCGAGAACGGCGCCGGGAAATCCACGCTTTGCAAGGCGCTGGCCGGCGCCATCTCGCTGACGTCGGGAGACATCTATGTCGATGGCGAGAAGCGGGTGTTTGCCACCCCTGCCGCCGCGCTCGATGCCGGCATCGTTATGGTCTATCAGGAGACCAGCCTGATCCCGACGATGACGGTCGCCCAGAACATCGTTCTCGGCCGCGAAAAGTACCTGACCCGGCTGCGCGGCATGTACATCGCGGCGCAGCAACTGCTGCAGTCGATGAACTTCCATGTCGATCCGACGGCCATGGTCTCGACGCTCGGGGCGGCGCAGAAACAGATGGTCGAGATCGCGCGCGCCGTACACCACCGCGCGCGGCTGATCATCTTCGATGAGCCGACGGCGACGCTGACGCCGGAGGAGAAGCTGCACTTCTTCGACCTGATCCACCGCCTGAAAGCCGAAGGCGTGGCGATCATCTTCATCTCGCATGCGCTTGAGGAAGCGCTGGAACTGACCGACCGTGTCACTGTGCTCAGGGACGGCCAAAGGGTGCATACGGGACCGACCAAGCAGTTGACACGCGAAATCCTGATCAAGCACATGGTCGGTCGCGATCTGTCGCAGACCTACTACGCCGATGCCCGCAAGCCGCAAACCCACAACACCCGCAAGAAGAAGGTGCTGTCGGTCCAGAACGTCATCATGGGCAAGATGGTACGCAACATGTCGTTCTCCGTGTATGCCGGTGAAATCACCGGCATTTCCGGCCTTATCGGCTCCGGGCGGACAGAGGTCGCCAAGGTCGTCAGCGGCGTGCTCAAGCGCAATTTCATCTATGGCGGCATGGTCTACCTGAACGGCAAGCCGATCCGCTATCGAATCCCTCGCCAGGCTGTCGCCGATGGCATTGTCTACATCACCGAAGACCGCAAGCTGAACGGTTTCTTCGAGACGATGCGGATCGACGAAAACATCTATGTCGGGCGCCTGGCGACGCCGGAAGGCAAGGCGGTGCTCCTGTCGCGCCGAGAGCAGACCCGCATCGGCATGGACTGGATCAAACGCATCAATATCCGCGCCATCAACAGCCGGGCGCGTATTGTGGAACTGTCAGGCGGCAACCAGCAGAAGGTGGTTGTAGCGAAGTCGCTGGTGCAGAATCCCAAGGTGGTGTTCTTCGATGAGCCGACGCGCGGCGTCGACGTCGGCGCCATCCAGGAGATCCATGACTTCATCCGTTCGCTGGCGGCGCAAGGCATCGCAGTCGTTGTTATCTCGTCTTATCTGCCGGAGATCCTGAGCCTCTCCGATCGCATCCTCGTGGCGCGGCAGGGCCGCATCGTCGAAGAGTTTTCGTCATCCGAAGCGACCGAGGAGAAAATCATGTACGCGGCGATCCACTGATGGCTGTTTCCCCAATGCTGGAAAAACTCTTTTCCCTGAACGACCAGGTTGCCTTCATCACCGGCGGAGGAAGAGGCATAGGCCGTGAGATAGCGCTTCTCCTGTCCCAGGCCGGAGCGAAGGTGGCAGTCCTGGATCGCGATGAGGAAGCCGCACGCGGCGCCGCGGACGCGGTCGTCGCGGCCGGAGGTCAAGCGATCGCACTTTGCGCGGATGTCTCGAAACCAGAACAGGTCAAGAAGGCCTTCGCGAGTTCCCTCGACCGCTTCGGCCGGCTGGATATTCTGGTCAACAACGCCGCGCTGGTCCGCCGCACCCCGGCGCTTGAGACCAGCATCGAAGTCTGGCGAGAGGTGATGGAGGTGAATCTCAACGCCGCCTTCGTCTGCGCCTGCGAAGCTGCGGTGCCAATGACCGCAGCCGGCGGAGGCGCCATCGTCAATATCGCCTCGATTATGGGCGTGTCGGGCGGCGGTATTTATCCGATCGCCTCATACCATGCGAGCAAGGGCGGACTCATCAACCTGACGCGCGGTCTCGCTGTCGAATGGGCACCGCGCGGAATCCGCGTGAATGCAATCGCGCCGACTTGGGTGCGGACCGAATTCACCAAGGCGCTGCTCGACGACCCGGAGATGTCGAAGACCCTTCTCGACCTTATGCCGCTGCGAACGTTCGCTGACATGATCGACGTTGCCGCGGCCGTTCTCTACCTGGCATCGCCCGCCGCAAAAGTCGTGACTGGCCATGTTCTGGCTGTCGATGGCGGCTATCTTGCACGGTGACCAGCCGGCCAGGTTTGACCGCGAGACCCACAACGCGAAAGGCCTGATGCTGGCGGGACGGCCGAGTGCGCGTGGACACTTACTGCTCACGAAAGCGCTTGGTCGTACCAACTCACCCTTTGTCCGCCTTGGGTCAGAAGCGTACTGACTGCTCTCGGCCCCCAGAACGACATTGCAGGCTGCCTTGCCGAGGGCGGCTACTGCGTATCCTGAACGTGTGTGAGTTACCGTGTCCCGGGTGATGAGCCCATAGCGGACCGACGTGCGCAGGCCGTCGGGCAGCTTGGCGATCTGCCGTTCGACGAAGTTGGTCCACTTGCCGTCGGCGAGCGCCAGATCCTCGACGGTCATCTGACCGGTGGAGATGGCCGAGAACTCGCCGGCTGCGATCAACGGCCAGATGCTCATGCGACGATAGCTGTCGCGGATCGAGGTCAGCACGTTCTCGAGCTTGCGCATGGCGACCAGGTCGTTCTTTGCCGTCGCGGCGCGGAGCTCTGCCTCCAGGCTGACCTCGCGGGCGCGGCGCTTGACGAAATCGTTGATCTCGGCCGTCTTGGCGGGCACACCACGCAGCACGTCCCGCAGCGGCATGCCACGGTTGAGCAGCTGGAACATGTTCGAGATCATGTTCGCCGCCGGCACGATGACCGACTTGACCACGATCATCTCCCTGGCGTTGGCCACCAGGTTCTGGACGAACTGTTCCGCATTAATAAGATTATTATAGACTTTATTACCGAAAATACCAAAAGCGATATTCTCGATTTCCTTGACGACCGAGGCCTTCCAACGGGTGTTCCCGGTGAAGATTTCGCCCACCGAGGCGTGCCGATCGCCGAGCGCGTCGAGCATCATGTCACGGCGCACCCAGAACTCTTCAGGACCGAACGTAGACTTGATGTAATCCCTGGTCTGGTTCGGGATGAGCGAGACCGCCTCATGCAGGACGGGGTCTTCATCCCTGGAGAGCTTGGCCAGGTTCACGAACTCGTTTTTCCTGCCGGCCTTGCTGTCACGCTCCCAGATCGCGTGGAGCCGGTCAACCAGGGCGAGATTGACGTCCTGGGAGAGCCTTTCCTCCGTCTGCCGACCGCGCCAGACGCCGATCATCTTGGCGAGATCCGTGCTCCTGTTGAGCGAGGCAACCTGTGCAGGATCGACGGCCCGTTCGTAGGCCACGACATCGCCGCTGACGTCGAACACCGGCAGCAGGTTTTCCGTCGTCTTGCTCTGGTTATGGATCTGATTCATGACCGCATTGATCAGGCGCTGATCCTCAATACGGCCTGCCATGACCCCACCGACGGTGTAGCCCGACTGGGGATCGACGCCGGCCACCGTCTGGTGGACCGTCTGCAAGATGCCCTGGCGGAACGGTGCTCGGCCGGTGACCGGCGTGAAGTAGTAGGAGCGCTTGCCCAGTGTGCGATCGGCCGAGGAGCCCCGATAGGGCATAATACGGGCATAGCCGCGGGCAAGCAGGCGTGCATGCTCGTTGTCGGAGGCGACGATGAGCGAACCGCCCTGCTCCGCCTCCGAGGGCACGTAGCCTTTGTAGTGGTTCAGGCTGGCCTGGGAGACCGACGTCCCCAGCTACACCACGCGGGGGGACACGATCGTTGCGCGTTGAGCGGGCGGTGTCAGGCGGCTTTTCTGGCTGGCTTTTTGTCCTC
>CALFXR010000193.1 GCA_937958475.1 uncultured Mesorhizobium sp.
CCGTCAGGCGAAGCGCCGGGCTCCGGCGACGCAGAGCACGACGACCGCCGTGGAGGCCAGCATGGTCCAATGGATCGTCTCGTTCAGGAACGCCGCCGCCAGCATCAGGCCGAAGAACGGCTGCAGCAGCTGAAGCTGCCCGACGCCGGCGATGCCGCCCAGCGCCAGGCCGCGGTACCAGAAGACGAACCCGACCAGCATGCTGAAGACCGAGACATAGGCGAGCCCCATCCACGCGGCCGCGCCGATGCCGTTCCATTCTGCCGGCAGGGTGAACAAGGAGATGGCGGCCATAACCGGCAGCGACAGCAGCAGTGCCCAGGAGATGACCTGCCATCCGCCGAGCCGCCGCGACAGGGTCGCGCCTTCGGCATAGCCGAGGCCGCAGAACAGGACGGCCGCGATCATCAGGAGATCGCCGGCAAGCGATCCGCCGCCGCTCCGCGACAGGGCGAAGCCGGCGACCGTGCCCGCCCCGAGAACCGAGAACAGCCAGAACGTCGGCTTCGGCCGTTCGCCGCCGCGCAGCACGCCGAAGGCGGCGGTGGCGAGCGGCAGCAGGCCGATGAAGACGATCGAGTGCGACGCCGTGATGTGCTGGAGGGCAAGCGCGGTCAACAGCGGGAAACCCACGACCACACCGAGGGCGACGACGGCGAGGGAGAAGAGGTCGCCGCGCGCGGGCCGCGCCTGGCGGAGCGCGAGCAGGAAGACGGCGCCGAGGATCGCCGCGATCGCCGCCCGTGCAGACGTCAGGAACACCGGCGAAAAATCCGCCACGGCCACGCGCGTCGCCGGCAGCGAGCCGCTGAAGATGATGACGCCGAGGAGTCCGCTGCCCCAGCCCGCTGTCGTTCTTTCCATGTGCTCTCGCCCTTCCGGGGCGATGCTCTAGCGGCTTCGCGCTGGCCATGACAGATACGCAGCGATACAATATTCCTAAACTGTATGGGTTCACCTTGCAGTACAGTAAACCGGAGCCGGCATGTCCGACGTTGAAATGACGCGCACGGAAACCCTCATGGGCGCGATCCGCGCGAAGATCGCGAGCCGCGCGCTCGGGACGGGTGACCGCCTGCCTTCGGTTCGCCGCTTCGCCGCGACCATGGGCGTGTCGCCGTCGACCGTGGTCGAGGCCTACGATCGCCTCGAGGCCGAGGGCATCATCCGCGCCCGGCGCGGCTCCGGCTTCTACGTCACCGGCGCGGACCTGCCGCCGAGGCCGCTGGCCGAGATGGGGACGCCCCGCGAACGCAACGTCGACCCTTTCTGGGTGTCGCGCCAGTCGCTCGACGCAGACGCGTCCGTGCTCAAGCCCGGCTGCGGCTGGCTGCCCGCCGACTGGATGCCCGAGGCGGCGCTGCGCAAGGGCCTGAGGGCCCTGAGCCGAGCCGACGGTGCTCTCCTCACCGACTACGGCAGCACGCGCGGATCGCTCGCCCTGCGCCGCCTGCTTCTCGGCCGGTTCGCCGAAGAGGGCATCGCGGCGACCGCCGACCAGGTCATGCTGACGGGATCGGGCACCCAGGCGATCGACCTGATATGCCGCCTGCTGCTGCGGCCCGGCGACGCCGTCCTCGTCGACGACCCCTGCTACTTCAATTTCCAGGCTCTGCTGCGCGCCCATCCGGTCAGGGTCGTCGGCGTTCCCTTCACGGCGTCGGGGCCGGACGTCGCCGCCTTCGAGAAGGCCGTGGCCGACGAGGCGCCGCGCCTCTACCTCACCAACGCCGCCCTGCACAACCCGACCGGCGCCACCATCTCCCCGCAGACCGCGCATCGCGTGCTCGGCGCGGCGACGGCGCATGGCGTGACGATCGTCGAAGACGACATCTTCGCCGACTTCGAGCCGGCCCTGTCGCCGCGACTCGCCATTCTCGACGGCCTCGATCGCGTCATCAGGATCGGCAGTTTCTCGAAGACGCTCTCGGCCTCCGTCCGTTGCGGCTACATCGCCGCGCGGGCGGACTGGATCGAGAGCCTCGTCGATCTCCAGATCGCGACCAACTTCGCCGGCCCCAGCCCGATCGCGAGCGAACTGATCGCCGGCGTGCTGGCGGGCGGAAGCTATCGCAAGCACATGGACGACCTGCGCCGGCGCCTCGCGCACGCCAGGGAGGAAGCCGCCGACCGGCTCGCTGCCCTCGGCCTCGTTCCCTGGATCTTGCCGCGGGGCGGGTTCTACCTGTGGTGCAGCTTGCCCGAAGGGCTCGATTCGTCGGCGATCGCGCAGCGCTGCATGGAGGACAAGGTCGTGCTGGCGCCGGGAAACGTGTTCAGCATTTCCAGGTCGGCGACCTCGTTCCTGCGTTTCAACGTCGCCCAGATGTCCGACAGGCGCATCCTCGCCGCCCTCCGTCGCGCGATGGACCGCCGGGAATGAACGACCATCTCGGCGTGGCCGACCGGAAGCGGTCCGGTGAAGAAAACTTTGGCGAACAGGCACGGAGCCTAACTCAGTGTCAGCTCCCACGTCGCTCCGCAGGTAGCGCTACCGAGATGCCACTCATCGTCAGCCCCGATCAGTTCGGCGCAGCGGGGCCGGGAGATTTTCCGGAGGGCGGAGAATCCCGCGAGGCCCGCGCACCGTTCGATCTGGAGGTGATCCGGTGAAGCGGATACCGACCCCTTCAAATCCGGTCTTCACCTCCTTGTCGAGCTAGATGAGCTGCTGCTCGGACGGCGTGGCCACGACGAGGCCGTCGAGGTCCGGCGTGATGCGAATCTGGCAGCTCAGGCGGGAGTTCGGCTGCACGGCATCGACGAATTCGAGCATGTCCTTTTCCATCGGCGCCGCCTCGCCGACCGTCGCAAGCCATCGCGGATCGACGAAGACGTGGCAGGTGGCGCAGGAGCAGGCGCCTCCGCAGTTCGCGTCGATGCCCGGCACGCCGTTGGCGATCGCCGTCTCCATCACGGAGGCGCCGACGTCGCCGTCGACTTCCCGACGGGTTCCGTCATGGGCCTCGAATACGATCTTCACCATGGAACGCCTCTCATGTGCGGCTGTTCGACAATTTCAGGGCACCGGCGGATGCTCAGCGTGGTGCGACCAGATCGCGAAACAGGCTCTGCTCGAGCCGCAGCCCTTCGGTCAGCGGCAGCCTGCTTCCGTCCACGATGGCCCGCTTCGCAGCCACGAGGCCTGCCCTCGGCATCGCGGTGAAGCGGTCGAGCCATTGCCGAAGAGCGTCGTCACCGCCGTCGCGGGACAGGATCGCCTGGAGCAATCCCAGCGCCATCGCCTCGTCAGCGCCGACGCTTCGAGCCGACATGATGATCTCGGCGGCGCGGGCGGTGCCTACCAGGCGCGGCAGCCTCTGGGTCGCGCCTGCGCCGGGGATGGCGCCGCGGGCGATCTCGCGGAAGATGAACTCGCTCCTGGCGGTGCCGACACGCATGGTGCAGGCGAGCGCCAATTCGGCGCCGCCGCTGGCGGCGATGCCGTCGACGAAGGCGATGGTCGGCTGGGGCAGTTCCTCGACGCGCAGCAGGACGCGCAGCCACCAGTCGAACGGAGCCGACGGCGCCTCTCCGGAGCTGATGGCCTTGATGTCGGCAAGTGCCGCGCCCGCGCTGAACACGCCTTCCAGGGCGCTGCGGAACACGACGATCTTGACAGCGAGGTCGCGTCCGACCTGCTCGAGCATCTGGTCGAGATCGCGCAGCGCAGAGAACGGCAGCCGGTTCTCGGGTGGATTCGCATAAGCGACGAAGGCCACCGAATCCGTGATTTCTATCGACCAGCTCACGCGGAAACCTCTCCCTTGGGATCGAGCAGGATCTTGCCCACCGTCTCGCGCGAGGCGATGGCGCGGAGCGCATCGGCCGCGCCTTCGAGCGGCAGGACGGCGCCGATGCGCGGCGTAAGCAGCCCGCGCCGGTAGAGCCCGAACACGCTGTCGATCGCGCGGCGCGCGGTTTCCTCATCGCGAAGAAAGTCCATCAGCCAGAAGCCCGATACCGTGCGCGAACCGGCGATCAGGGCGCCGGTTGCGACCTGGCCGGGTTGACCGGAAGAGGTGCCGTAGCAGACGACGCGTCCCAGCGGCCCCGTCGCCTTCAGCGACTGGGCGAAGACCTCTCCGCCGGACCGGTCGAGCACGAGGTCGAAGCGCCGCCCGCCATTGGCCTCGATCGCGCGGTCGGCGAGCCCGTCGGCATCGGTGGCGACGGCCGCGTCGGCGCCCGTCGCCAAGGCGAGGTCGCGCTTGCCGGCGCTCGATGCGGTCGCGACGATCCGGGCGGCGCCTGCCGCCCTGGCGACCTGCACGGCGAGCAGACCGACACCTCCAGCGGCGCTGTGAACCAGCACGCTCTCGCCCGGCGCGAGCCGGCCGAGCGTGCCGACGACGTGCCACGCGGTCAGCCCCTGGATGAAGAGCGCGGCGGCGATCCGGTCGTCGACATCGTCGGGGACTGCGAAGACCTGCGTCGCGGGTGCGGCTACGCACTCGGCGTAACCGCCGCTGCCGCAGATCGCCACGACCCGCTGCCCCGTATCCCGCCGGCGACCCACCACTTCGCCGCCGGGAATACGGCTGTCCGGCGTCGAACCGAGGAAATTGTTGCCGGTACGAAGACCCAGCCCGTCGGCGTAGTTCACGCCGCACAGCGAAACGTCGATCAGGATCTCTCCCTGAGCGGGCCGGGGCTCGGGTTCATCGGCGAGGCGCAGCGCATCGATGCCGCCGACACCGGAATATGTGATGGCGCGCACGGCGGGCCTACCACGTCGCCATCAGGCTCTGCAGCCCGGGCGACAGGATGTTCGGGGTCCAGTTTTCCGGCTGGCCGGCGACGAGCTCGATCTGCGGCAGGCGATCGAGGAACGCGTTCAGCGTTTCCTCCGCCTCCATGCGCGCCAGCGACGCGCCGAGGCAGACATGGACGAAGCGGCCGAAGGCGTAGTGTTTGTAGACGTCCTGGCGATGGATGTCGAACCGGTCGGGATCGGCGAACACGCTGCCGTCGCGCTGGGCGGAGGCATAGTAGAGATAGACGTCGCTGTCGGCCGGGATGGTGACGCCGTGCAGTTCGACGTCCCTGTTCGTGGTGCGCACGACGCCGTGCACGGGGGTGCGGATGCGCAGCGATTCCTCCACGGCGTTCTTGACCAGCGAGCGGTCGGCGGCAAGTTCTTCCCACTGGCCGCGATTGCGCAGCATTTCTCGGAACATCATGGCGATCAGGTGTGCCGTGGAGGTCGATCCGGCGCTGAGTATGGTGGCGATCAGGCCGAGGATCTCCTGCATCGTCAGCGCCGGGTCGCCTTCCGGCGTGGTGGCGTGGAGCAGCGCCGAGGCCAGGTCGTTGCGCGGTTGGTCGCGGCGTTCCTCGACGAAGGCGCGCAGCCAGTCGTTGAACTCCTTGGCGCGGCCGATCAGTTCGTCGCGCTGCTGCGGCGTGAAGTTCGGGGCGCCCCTGAGCATCACCAGCCGGTCGAGCGCCCACTGGCGGAAGAATGGCGTCCGCTCGATCGGCGCACCGATCGTCGTCGTGATGGCCTGGACCGGCAGCCGGTCGGCGTAGTCGACGACGAGGTCGGCCGTGCCCTTCGCAATGAAGGAATCGATCAGCCCGTCGCAGAGCGCGCGGATTTCGGCGCGCTTGGACTCGATCAGCTTCGGCGAGAAGGCCGCCTGGGCGAGGCGCCGGAGCCGGCCGTGCTCCGGCGGATCGAGCGTGACGAGAACCTTGTCGGGCCGTCCTTCGGGGAAGGCGGCCTCGAACTCCGCCGACAGGTTCTCGAAGCGGATCGTCTTGCGGTTGGAGTAGGTCTTCGGATCGCGCAGGATGGCGTTGATGTCCTCGTAGCGGGTCACACACCAAAGCCGGTGCTGCGGCCAGTAGAAGACCGGAACGTCGCGGCGCGACACTTCGAGCCAGGGATAGGGCTCTCCCGCCTGTTCCGGGAGAAACGGGTCGAACGGCACGCCGTTCGAGAAGGGACAGCCCGGCGCGCCGGTACCTGCGATATGCGTCGTCATTCTCCGCCTCCTGACTCTACCCTTCCGTCCGCTCAGTGGAAGACCGATCCGCCGTCGATGGCCAGGATCTGACCGGTGACGAATTCGGACTCGTCGCTGGCAAGGAACAAGGCGCCGCCGACGAGGTCGGCCGGATAGCCGGCGCGCTTGATGGCGCGTCCCGCTATGGCCTTGTCGGCCTGGTCGGCGAGGAACGCCTGGTTGCCGAGATTGCCCTCCGTGAGGATGTAGCCGGGCGAGATCGCGTTGACGCGAACGGAACTGGTGCCGAGTTCCTGCGCCAGGACGCGCGTCATCGAGATGATCGCCCCCTTGGTGGCTGTGTAGTGGAGCATCCCCGGCGTGCCCTTGAAGGCTGTTCCGGAGGCGAAGTTGATGATCGAGCCGGCCTTCTTGGCGCGCAGGATCGGCGAGACCTCGCGAATGCAGAGGAAGGTGCCGATCATGTTGACCTCGGCGACCTGGCGCCATTCGGCGACGGTCAGCTTCTCGAACGGCGTTATCTTCAGCGTCGAGGCAACGGCGGCATTGTTGACGAGGATATCGACGGTGCCGAAGTCCCGGATGGCAAGGTCGACGAGAGCCTTCACGGCCGTCTCGTCGGTTATGTCGGTACGCGACGCCACGGCGGCGCCGCCCGCGGCCCTCGCTTCCGTGGCGACGGGCTCCGCATCGCCGCGATCGGCAATGACGACCCTGGCGCCCTCCTGGGCGTAGCGCAAGGCGATTGCCCGGCCGAGTCCCGTCGCTCCGCCGGTGACGATGGCCACCTTTCCGTCAAGTCGCATGCAATCCTCCCAGGCCGGCCTCGCCGAGGCCGCAGACGACCTTACAGATTCCTTCCACGGAAGCAATAGGGACCCGGGACGTCGCTCTGGAGCGCCCCCGGGTCACGGCGGTCCTTACACGGGGATTGGGTCCCGGCGGGTGCCCGGGCACGCGTTCCTCCGCCAAGGCGCGGTCGAACATCCCGCCTCTGGTCGAGGCTCGCCCAGAAGGCTGCGCCGCTGCCTCGCATCGCGCTTCCGGATCCCCCGGATTTGGAATTGACCCGAAGCCCGCTTGGGTTTAGCTTCCACGGAAGCAATCCAGGGAGGATATACAATGCTATCGCGCGAGGACAACGAACTGATGTGTCGCGTCGGTGCCGGCACGCCCATGGGCGCCGCGCTCCGCCGTTTCTGGATTCCGGCCTTGCAGGTCTCCGACATTCCCACGCCGGACTGCGATCCTTTCCCCCTGGAGATCCTCGGAGAGAAGCTCGTTGCGTTTCGCGATACCAGCGGCAAGGTCGGCGTGCTCGACGAGCACTGCTGTCATCGCGGCGCCTCGCTGGTCTGCGGCCGTGTCGAGCACGGCGGTATCCGCTGCCTCTTCCATGGCTGGAAGTTCGCGGTCGACGGAACGGTGCTCGAGACGCCGAACGTCAACGATCCCGGCTTCAAGGACAGGATCAAGGCCAAGTCCTATCCCGTGCGCGAGGCCGGCGGTCTCATCTGGATCTACCTCGGCAAGGCGAGCGAGGAGCCGGAGTTCCCGCATCATCCCTGGTTCGACGTTCCGGATTCCAACCGCAACAACGCCTACCTCGTCGAGAACGGAAATTACGTGCAGGTCATCGAGGCGCTGGTCGATTCCTCGCACCTCAACATCCTGCACACGGACGGCCTGCGGAGGTCGCGAGGCCTGGAGGGCCTGAACTTCGCCGCAGCCGCCGACATGGAGTTCGATTCGGCGCCGCGCATCGAGGTCGACGAAACCGACTTCGGCTTCCACTACGCCGCGTTGCGCGGCGGGACCGGGGAGGATGACCCGGTGCATGCCCGCATCACCGCGTTCATCGCGCCCTTCGCGGTCGCCAATCCCAACGAGGACCTCTGGATGGGCGTCGTGCCGATCAACGACACCCAGTCGATCCACTTCCACGTCTGGTGGCATGTCGAGAAGAAGATGGGCGAGGAGCCGCTGAAGACCCGCATGATCGAGCATGTGGGCCTCGACCAGGAGGCGCTGCGCGGCCTGAACCTCACCTACGACACGCTGAACTCGCCGGACAAGCCGAGCCGTTCGAACCGCTACCGGCAGAACCGGCAGTCGCTGAAGGAGGGCAAGTTCTCCGGCTTCTACAGCTTCACCCAGGAAGACTCGGCGATGATCCTGTCCATGGGGCCGATCAAGGATCGCTCCAAGGAACTGATGGCGCCGGTCGACATGGCCGTCATGCGTCTCTACCGAACGCTCATCCAGATGGCCAAGGACCAGGCCGAGGGCAAGGATCCGGTCGGTCTGAATGCGGACCCGATGAAGATCTTCGGCCGCAACGGCAACCTTCCGCACGACGTGGACTGGAGGACGCTGGTTCCGTCGCACAACATCACGCGCTACCACCGCGGTGCCGCGCGCGAGCGCGGCGCGACGGCAGCGGCCGAATAGCAAAGGTGGGATAGCGGGCTTGTCCCGCCACCGGAAACGCCCTGGCCGCCGGGCCAGGGCGAAAGTGCACCGTGCTGCAGTTCCGGAGCGCGCCGCGCGTCACAGGTGACGCCGGAACTCCTCGGCCAGAGTCTTGCCGAAGAGGTCGCCGCGGCTCCCCAGCGCCATGACCGGCGAGACGTGATTATGCCCTTCGAGCAGGAGGCCGAGCGGCGTGTTGCCGTGCTCGGCGAGCCTCTCGACCAGTTCTTCCGCCTGGCGCGCGAAGAACGGCGGGTCAAGTTCCGCCGCGCCGACCATGACCGGAAGCGTGCATCGCGCCGCCGCGCCCAGCGGCGAACGGTCGTCGAATGTCGCCGGATCCTCGCCGAAGTAGGCGGTGACCCCGGGCGCGGGCAACTCCGGCTCGATCCGGTAGAGACCACTTAGCAGCGCGACGGCGCGTACCGACGAGAGGCCATGCGGCTGGAACCGCGCGTCGAACAGCGCCGCCGACGCGTGGGTCGCGCCGGCCGAATGGGCCAGCACGACGATCCGGTCCGGATCTCCGCCGCAATCGCCGATATGGCTGGCGATCCAGTCCAGCGCGGCGGCGACGTCGCGGGCAGCGTCCGGCCATGTGTTGCCGGGCGCCAATCGGTAGTTCATGGCGACGCCGACGAAGCCCTCGCGGGCGAAGAAGGTCGGGACGTGCAGGTGGAGGCTCTTGTCTCCGCCCGTGAAGCCGCCCCCCGGCACGAACAGCGCCACCGGCCGGCGGTGGCCATAGGTAGCGCAGATGTCGAGCTTCTGGCGCGGGTCGTCGCCATAGGCGACGTCGTAGTGCCTGGCGCCGCCCGACGGCATCTCGAGGTCGAGCCCGTCGGCGAACAGCGCGCGGCAGCCGGTAACGATCGACGGATCGATGATCGGGCCCATTTCCAGGAGGCGCGCGGCGGAGGCGGCGTCGAGGCCGAACGAGGATCGCAGTGCGGTCGGCATGTTGATGTCCCGAGTTGTCGCCGGCTGTGCAGCGGGTCGCGCGAGCGAGGCCAGTTGGAAATATCTGGGCGGCGTGTCAGCCGACGACGGGAACGATGGCGATACGCATGTCCGCGCAACGCTGCCTGCGTTCCCGCAGCGGCCGGTAGTCGTCGCTGTTCTGCCAGCGCTCGAACGCCTCAGCGGACGGCCACTTCTGCACCAGCACGCGTTCGAAGGGCGGCGATCCCTCGAACGAGGTGCCGCCGCGGCCGAGCACCACCCCGCCGAAACGCGCGATCTGCGCGCGGGCCCCCTCCTGGTAGAGGCTGAGGCCCTCGGCATCGTGGATCTGCTGAAGCTCTGCCACGACGAGCACTTCCTTCGATGTCATCGCTTTCTCTCCATCACGGCGTACTCGACGGCTCGTTCCTGCATCGATGCCGCTAGGCGACGAGCCCGAACAGTTCCGCTATCTCGCCGTAGTCGCTGCCAACCTCCTCGGGGAGGCACTGATGCACGATGCTGCCGCGGTCCATGACGATGATGCGGTCGCCGAACTCGACGGCGAGATCGATGCGCTGCTCAACCAGCAGCAGCGCCACGTCGCCGGACTTCACCACGATGCGCATGGCCTCGAGCAGCTGGTCCACCACGACCGGCGCAAGACCTTCGGACGGCTCGTCCATGAGGATGTAGCGCGGATTGGTGAGCAGGCATCGGGCGATCGCCAGCATCTGCTGCTCCCCGCCCGACAGCTTTCCGGCGGAACTGTCGATACGCGCGCCGAGGCTCGGAAACACCTCGATGATGCGCTTCTCGGTCCACGGCCCGGGGCGGGCGGCGATGGCGAAATGCTCGCGCACCGAAAGGCTGCGGAACACCTCGCGACTCTGCGGCACATAGCCGAGCCCTTTCCACGAACGCGTGTGAGGCGGGTCACGCGTGACGTCGTTGCCACCGATGGTCACGCGACCCTTGTATGTGGAGGCGCGGCCCATGATGAGTTCGAGAAGCGTGCTCTTGCCGACGCCGTTCCGGCCGACGATGCTGACGCACTCGCCGGGGCGGACCTCGAGGCTGAGGTCCTCCACGATGACGGTGCCCGCCCAGCCTCCGACGAGATTTTCGACCTTCATCATCTGTGCGCACCCTGCTTGCCGGCGGCCGAGCCGAGATATGCCTTCTGCACCTCTTCCGCGTTCATGACCTGGTCGAGCGGGCCCGACAGGATGACCCCTCCATGGACGAGCACCGTGACGTCGGTGGCGAACCTGCGCACCAGCGACATGTCGTGCTCGATCATCATGATGGCGATGTCAGCGGGCAGGCTGGCGAGCGCGTCGAGCAACAGGTAGCTCTCGCTGCTCGGGATGCCGGCGGCGGGTTCGTCCAGCAGCAGCACCTTCGGTTTCAGGGCCAGAGCCAGCGCGATCTCGACGAGGCGCTGCTGGCCGTAGGCCAGGTCCTGGACGAGCGTCCCCGCGAACGCCTCGAGGCGCATCTGCCCGAGGATCGACCTGGTCTCGTCAAGCAGGTCGCCGCGACGTCCGGCAGCCCGGAAGAAGTCGCCGCTCTGTCCGTTGCGCTCGCTGACGGCGAGGAAGACGTTCTCTTCGACGGACAGTCCGCGAAACAGGCTGGTGATCTGGAACGTCCGCACCAGGCCCGCCTTGACCCGCGCCTCCGCCGACCTTCCGACCATCTCCTTGCCGAAGAGGAGGATCGATCCGGCGTCCGGCGCGATCACGCCCGTGAGCAGGCCGACGATCGTGGTCTTGCCGGCACCGTTTGGCCCGATCAGCGCATGCCGGGCGCCCTGGTCCAGCTTCAGGCTCACGCCGCGGGTCACGTGCAGGGCGCCGAAATGCTTGTCGAGGCCTTCGACCGCGAGCGCAGGAATGTCGGCCGGCGAGAGGGACTGGGAGGTCATGGACACCACGCTCATTGTGTTCCTACGCCTTTGCGAACAGACCCTCGCGCCGCCAGACGATCAGGATGATCAGCAGCACGTAGATGACGTAGGATCCGTATTGCGGGACAAGGAATCTGCCGGCCGTCTCGACCAGTCCGACGATGATCGAGACGCCGATCGAGGCGCGAATGTTGCCGAACCCCGACAGGGCGACCACGACCAGGACGAGGATGAGGTACTTCAAAGGATAGAACGGCTCCATCGGCAGCATGGCGGCCCCGACGGAGCCCCCGACCGCGGCAAGGGCGCTGCCCAACCCAAACGCGACGACGTAGAGCCGGTTGACGTTGATCCCCATGGCCGACGCCATGCCGCGATTGTCGACCGCAGCCCGCAGCTTCGCGCCGAAATTGGTCTTGTCGAAGATGCCCCACAGGATCAGCACCAGGACCAGGCCGAAGACGATGACGAAGACGCGATAGACCTCGAACGTCCTGATGCCGAGATCGACATTTCCGCGGAGATAGTCGGGAAGGGCGATCGGATAGACGTTGGGTCCGAACAGGAGCGTGAGCGCGCCCATCACGAGGAAATTGAAGCCGAGCGTGACGAGCACCTGGTCGAGGTCCGGCTTCCCGTACAATCGCGAGATCAGCAGCCGTTCGACCACGACGCCGAAGAGGGAAACGACGATCGTGGAGATCACCACCGCGATCGCGAAGTCGATCCCCGCATTGGTCATCAGCGCGACGGTCAGGTAGCCGCCGAGCGCGGCGAACGCGCCATGCGCCAGGTTGGTGACCTTCATGAGTCCCATGGTGATGACCATGCCGATCGAGATCGCGAACAGCACGAGTCCGTAGGACAGCCCATACGCCAGAATGAAGGAGAGGTTGACGATCAGGCTATCCATCTTGGCGACTCATGAAGCGAAGCGGGGCCGAAACGACTCGAACGATAGCACGTGGCCGCCCGCAGTCGGGGCCTGGCAAGAACCTGCTGATGGAAGGACGCGCCGGCGCGGTGCGCGGCAGCGCAGGCGAGATTCTGGCGATGTGCTCCTCCCATGCGTCGCGCCCGACAACGGCGCGCCGTCTGCTTCTTAGCTTGCAGAATTCTTCCATGGAAGATTTTTCTTGTCAATTTCGATCGTCGTCTTTAGGTTCCCGCCTCGCTGGCCCCGGGACGAGTGCGGGGCGTCCTTGCAGCCCTGGGACGATGTTGGAAGGATATGGCGACCACCGTCACGATCGATGATTTTGTGGACGTGGTTGCCGTGACCGGCTTTCTCGGCTCGGGAAAAACCACGCTCATCAAGACCTTGCTCGAACACGACGGCTCGGCGGGCACCGCCGTGATGGTCAGCGAGTTCGGCGAACTGGGAATCGATGACGCGATCCTCGCCGACGGTGGCGACGGCATTGTCGAACTGCAGAACGGATGCATCTGCTGCCGCGTCGGGGGCAGCCTGGAGCAGGGCCTGAGGGATCTCTTCGTCGCGCGCATCCGCGGCCACGTTCGCCCCTTCGGCCGTCTCTACATCGAGACCAGCGGCATGACCGATCCCATCGACATGGTGTCGATCATGCATTCGCGCCCTGTGCGCGAGATGCGATATCGCATGCGAGGCACGATCGCCGCCTTCGACAGCCAGTTCGGCCTCGACAACCTCGAATCGCACCGCGAAGCCTCTGCCCAACTCGCGGCGGCGGATTGCGTGGTCCTGACCAAGTGCGACATCGTCGACCTCCCGGGGATCACCGACGTCATGGCGGCGCTCAATCCGGGTACGCCGGTCCTGCGCGGTACGCTGGGGCTCGGTGCGGACGCCCGTCCGGTGCTCGCAGCCGCGGCCGCACGGCTCGAACTCACTCCGGCCGCGTCCGCCTTCCGCGCCGTTTCGGCCAGCCCCATGGGCCAGGGCGCTCGGCACGGCGGTGTGCGCTCGCATTCTCTCGCCCTGCGCGGGCAAGTCAGCTGGGACAAGTTCGTCGCCGCGATCGGCGACATCGCCGCGTGCGGCGAAGCACGGCTGTTGCGGATGAAGGGGATCCTGTCGCTCGACGGCATCGAGCCGCCGATGGTGGTGCATGGCGTTCACGGTGCGCTCTATCCGCCCGAGCGGATGCGTGAGTGGCCGTTCCCGCGCGGCGAGAGCAGGCTCGTGCTGATCTACACGGAAGGAGCGCGCAACGACTTCGCCGAAGCGGCGAGCGCCGCCCTTGCGGCGACCGTCGTATCGCGATCGGAGGGGGAAATCGTACATGCCGCATAGCAACAACCCTTGGGCGGGACGGCTCACCCATCTCGGCATCGTCGTGCGCGACATCGAAGCCGCGATACGCATGTACCGGGACACCTTCGCGGCGGGCCCATTCAAGCGGTTCTCGCTGCCGAGCGACGAGTTCATCACCTTCCGCTGGAGGCACCACTTCGGCAAGCCGGCGGACGATCACCGCTACGAGGTCGCCTACGGCAACATGGGCTCGCTCGGCATCGAACTGTTCCAGTGCATCGCCGGGGACAGCATCCCGCAGCGCTTCCTCGACCAGCGCGGAGAGGGCGTGTGGCACTACGGTTATGACGTCGACGACCTCGACGCCACGACCTCGTGGATGGCGCAGCGAGGCTACGCGATCATCGGCGGCTCGGAGCACGCCGACGGCACCCGGATGGCCTACTTCGACACCTACGCCTCCACCGGGGTCTACTGGCAGGCGCACGAGGTGCATCCGGAAAGCACGCTTCGCACCGACCTCGGGCAGGCGCCCAAGTTACTTGAAGCAGCAGGAGGCGACCATGACTGAGATCCGCAACCCCTGGACCAACCTTACCCATATCGGGGTCGTCGCGCGCAACCTCGACGAGGCAGTGAAGCGCTACGAAGAGATGGGCGCCGGCCCGTTCAAGAGGTTCCGCCTGCCCGACGACCAGTTCAACGTGAAGTGGCGCCAGCATTTCGGCAAGAGCGCGGACGACCATGTCCAACTCGTCGCCTGGGGCCAGATGGGGCCGATCGCCGTCGAGATCTTCGAGAACATCAAGGGCGACAGCCTGCAGAAGCACTTCCTGGAGACCCGGGGAGAGGGCGTCTGGCACTACGGCTACGACGTCGAGAACATGGCGGAGACGATCGAGTTCATGCACCGGCGCGGGATCGGCATCGTCGGCGAGGCCGAGTATGCCGACGGAACGCGCATGGTCTACTTCGACACGCTCGGCCTCGGCGGCGTGTACTGGCAGGCGCACGAGATCTCGCACGGCAGCGATCTCAAGGCGAACCTCGGCGCGAAGTAGCGCGTCGATTCAACACAAGACGGCAGGGAGGACGGCCCGTGACAAGACGAGGTTCCGAGACGACGAGCATTCCGGTGATCGAGGCGCACAACGTCGAACTCGTTGCGCATCATCCGATGGGCAAGCGGCCCGGCTTCAAGATGGCGATGCAGGAGGTCGATGGACGCTGGTACCTCTATGTCGGCCATCTCTGGCATTCCGGATGGTCGATCTTCGACGTCACCGATCCCTACGATCCGCGCCTGCTCAACTTCGTCGAGGGTCCCGGCGGCAATACCTGGACGTTGCAGGTGCAGGTGGCCGACGGCAAGCTGGTCGCCGCCTACGAGCGGATCGGAACCTATCTCGAACCCGGCCGCGCGGCGCTATGGGGCTACAAGCCCGGCCTGCCGAACGAGGAGGGCGTGGCGATCTTCGACGTGGCGACGGATCCGGTGAACCCCAAGCTGCTCGGACGTTTCCACACCAGGGCGATGGGCACGCACCGCAACTACTATGACGGCGGCAAGTACATGCATCTCGCCGCCAACATGGAAGGCTTCCGCAGCAACATCTGGGTCTGCGTCGACATCTCCGATCCGGCCAACCCGCGAGAGGTATCGCGCTGGTCGATCGAGGGCCAGGACACGCCGGACTTCACCGGCGGGGCAACGGGTTCGCATCACGGTCCGGCCTTCATCGAGGGGCAGCGCGCGTATCTCGCCTACGGTCGTTCGGGAGCGTTCGTCATGGACGTTTCCGACATGGCGCATCCGAAGAAGATCGGCCACTTCGACATCGGCTCGTTCGGCAGCCTCATCGGGGCACACACGTTCCTGCCGATACCGGCTCGCAACATCGCCATCCTGACGACCGAAGCGATCCTCGAAAACGGCCGAGACTCCGCCAACTTCGTCACCATCATCGATCTCGCCGACGAGACCAGGCCGAAGGCGATGAGTTTCCTGCCGACGCCGAGCCCGAGCCCCCAGGCACCGTTCGACAGCTACGTCGCGCGCGGCGGCAAGTTCGGTCCGCACAACATCCCGATCTGGAACCACCAGAGCTGCCTGAAGGAGGTCAAGAACCTCCTGCCGCTGTGCTATTTCTCGGCCGGGCTAAGGATGTACGACATCCGCGATCCGTACATGCCGAAGGAGATCGGCTACTTCGTACCCGGCGATCCGGAGGAACGTCTGAGCCGCCCGCACCTGCCGACCAACCTGATCCCGCAATACGAGGACGTGCTGTGGGACGCCCGCGGGTTCATGTACGTCTCGGACAAGAACTACGGGCTGACCATCCTGAGGTACACTGGTCCCGAGATAGACTGACCGTGCCGCCGTCGCCCTCAGCGCGACTTGATGATGTGCTGCAGGAACTGCAGCGCCATCGCCTTCTCGTCCTTGCCCATGGCCCGCAGAGTCTCGCCGACCTTGCCGAACTCCTGTGCGGTCATGAGGAAGGCCTGCTCCGCGACGCGGGCCCCGTCGGGCGTCAGCTTGATCAGGAAGCTCTTCTGGCTGCGGGGATCGGGTTCGCTCGTCACCAGTCCGCGCTTCACGAGGCGCGAGATCTGCTTCGTGACGGCGCCAGAGCTGATCAGCAGGTATTTGAAGATCGCGGTGGGGCGAAGCCCCTCCGGCTGGCGCGCGCGCCGGACCGCGAACAGGACGCGCAACTCGCCGGTCGACATGCCGTTCTTGCGCGCAATATCGCGGAATTCGTTCTCGATCACCTGGCTGGCGATGTTCATCGACGCAAGGAGCTGGAACGCGTCGATATCGATGTTGGGAAACTCGCGCCGCCAGTCCTCGACGACACGATCGACTTCGCTGGGACTCATTCCGTATCTCGCGCGTGTATTGCTTCGTCGATGGCGCTGAGCTTTCGACGCATGCAGATGCCTACTAGCTGCCAAGGCGTGGAGCCGCAAGTGCCATCGGCTTCACCGAGCTCTTCAACCCGACGACCATGACCGACGGAGGAAATACCGAATGACCGACATCGATCCCTACGCCCCGACCGACTACCCGAGCCTGTTCTCTCTGAAGGGGCGCGTCAACGTCGTCCTCGGCGCCGGCCAGGGAATCGGACTTGCGACCTGCCACGCCCTGTCGCAGGCGGGCTCGATGGTCCTCTGCGTCGACCGTGACCCGGGACTCGCCGAATCGGCCGCGAAAGCGGTGGGCGGGGTCGCCTTCTCCGCCGACGTGATCGATGCGGCGGGCGTGGCGTCGGTCTTCGCCCGGGCAAAGGAATCGTTCGGCCGCGTCGACGGCGTCGTCGACATCGTCGGCATGGCGATCATCCGCAAGATCGAGGAGTTCAGCGACGCCGACTGGGACCGGCAGTTCGACCTGGTCTTGCGCCACGCCTTCTTCGTCGTCAGGGAGGCGTCCAGGGCATTCGCCGAGCACGGCGGCGCCCTGACCTTCGTCGGTTCCGTGTCGGGCATGCGCGCAGTCCGCGGCCAGACCGGCTATGGCACGGCCAAGGCCGCGTTGCATCATCTCGTCCGCACCTCGGCCGCGGAACTGGGACCGAAAGGCATTCGGGTCAACGGCATCGCGCCGTCCTATGTTCGCACGCCCCGCCTGCTGGAGGCCTTCAGCAAGGAGTTCTGGGACGGCGTGAAGAAATGGGTGCCGATGGGACGAACCGGCGTGCCCGCCGACATCGCCGCCGCCGCGCTGTTCCTTCAGTCCGACCTCGCCCGCTACGTGACCGGCAACATCCTGACGCTCGACGGCGGCGGCAGCAACGTCGCGGCCCTGCCGGGGGCGCTTGCCGATTGACATCGCCCGCCTTGAAGAATAGCTTCCACGGAAGAAAAAATCTGGGAGGAGCCGGGTGGTTTCGGTCAAGCACAACGAATTGATGTGTCGCGTGGAAAACGGCGCGCCGCAGGGTGTCGCGATGGCGCGCGCCTGGATTCCGGCCGTGACGCTCCATGAGATCGACAATCCGGAGCGGGCGCCCGTGCGCGTGCAGCTGCTCGGGCGGCCCTTCGTGGCCTTCCGTGACGGGCGCGGCAACATTGGCTTCCTCGACGAGCATTGCCCGCATCGCGGCGCCTCGCTGGCGCTCGGGCGGCTGGACGACTGCGGCATCACCTGCATCTACCACGGCTGGAAGATGGCGGCGGACGGCGAGATCCTCGACACGCCGAACATCCTCGGGGACGACGTCAAGAAGCGGATGCGCGCGCGCGCCTATCCGACACGCGTGGCGGGCGGGATCGTCTGGGCCTATATCGGCGATCCCGAGGAAGAACCGGAGTTTCCGCGCTTTTCGTGGTTCGACCTCGACGACGACCATGTCCTGACGAACCGCCACATCGTCGACTGCAATTTCGTGCAGGTCCAGGAATCCCTGGTCGACACCACCCATCTGGGTTTCCTGCATTCGAACGGCATGCGCGCCTCGGACGACAGCGATCTCGACTACGCCAAGAAGGTCGGCGCCATGGCCATCGACCTGGCGCCGAAGCTCGAGGTCGAGGACACCGACTATGGCTTCCGCTACGTGGCCCTGCGCCGCGACGGCAAGGGTGGCTACGATGCCCGCGTCACGACCTATGTCGCCCCGTTCACCATCCTGAACGCCAATGGAGACATCGGCCTCTTTGTCGTCCCGATGAGCGACACGCGGACGTCGTTCATTCACGTGTTCTGGGACCGCCGGCGCAAGATCAATGTCGAGCCCCTGCGCAGCGAGCAGCTTCGCTTCGTCGGGCTCGATCCGAGGGAGCAGGACGAATTCGGCATCAGTCCCGCCGCAGCCGACCGGCCGCAGAAACCGGGACCGGACAACAACTTCCTTCAGGATCGGGTGGCCATGCGCGACGGCAAGTCCTTTTCCGGCCTGCCTGGATTGATCCCCGAAGACTGCGCGGTGCTTGTTTCCTCGGGAGCGATCCGCGACCGGACGCGCGAGATCATTACAGGCGCCGACGTCGGCATCGCCGCGCTCTACCGGAGCCTGCTCAAGGTGGCGAGGTCGGCCGAGAAGCCACGCGCCGGCCAGCCCGCCGATTACCTTCGACTCTCCGGCTACACACGAACCATCGCGGCGACCGAGCAATGGCGAAACAACTGACGGCCGAGCGTTCGGGGCCCCTCGAAGGGGCGAGCCTGCGCTATGCCACGCACATCGGCTTCAGGCCCGGCGGAACGGGCCTGCTCCGCGACATCGTCTCCGATGACGATCCGGTGAAGCAGGTGAAGGCTGCCGCCGCCATGGGCTTCGCGGCGGTCCAGGACGCCTGGGCGCTCGAGCGCGACGAGCGCCAGCTGAACCGCATCGCTTCGCAGATTCAGCTCGCCGGCCTCGATGGCGGCTGCGTCGTCGCGGCGAAGCGCGAGCATCTCAGCCTGCCGATGTGGGTCAGCGCGGACAAGGACTCCCGCGAACAGCAGCGGCTGGTCACGCTCCATGCGATCCACGCCGCCGAGCTCCTGTCGTCGGAGGTCATCGTGGTGCTTCCGAAGCGCGACCCGGCCCGCCCGCTCGCGGAACAAGTCGATACGTTCGCGGAGAATCTCCGCTGGACGGCCGAACTCGCCAGCCGGCGCGATATCCGCATCGGTCTCGAACCGATGCGCGTCCTTCCCGACATGCTGATCACCGACCTCGACCTCGCCCGGCAGGTCGTCCGGCGCATCGACAGCGGCAAGGCCGGAATCGTTTTCGACACGTTCCACGTCCAAGCCGAGAATCGCAGCGTCGGGCGCAGTTTCGTGGAGCATTTCAACGACATCGTCCTGCTGCAGATCGCCGATCATCCCGGGCGCCGCCAGGCCGGCACGGGCGAGGTCGACATTCCCGGCCTCCTCGCGCTCGCGCGGCGAATGGGGTTCAACGGCCTCGTCGAGCTCGAGCACGACTGGAGCACCGCCGATGCGTCGGCTCAGCTCGCGGAACTGGCGCGACTGCCTGGTTACGAGGCGGCGTCACAATCCGCCAGGGCGTTGCGCCATTGACATTTCTTCTTCCATGGAAGAAAACTGAAGGCGGGAGGAAATGGGGTGGACACGCGGCTGGCCGCGCCGGTCGTTGCGACAGGGCAAGGCTCTGCGCTGCCGGTCTTCAGGTGTTTGCACGCCCTTTCAGCTCAAACTGGCCAACGGCTCGGGAGGATAGACGTCATGTTTAAGTTGGGAATACTCGGCCGTCTGGCCGGGGTGGCGACGGCGCTTGCCGCAGCGGCGTTGATCGCCGCTCCGGCCGCCGCGCAATCCGTGGTGAAATTCGGCATCGTCGGGCCCTTCAGCGGTGCCTCCGCGATGAACGGCGAGCAGTGGAAGCAGGGCATCGACGCCTGGCTGGCGCAAAACGGCGACACGGTGAACGGCCGCAAGATCGAGATCATCTTCCGCGACACCGCGAGCGGCAATCCCGCGGTGGCCAAGCAGCTTTCCCAGGAACTCCTGGTTCAGGAGAAGATCGACATCCTCGGTGGCTACGCGCTGTCGCCGGAAGCGGCAGGCGTCGCGCCGCTCGTCAACGAGACGAAGACGCCGACGCTGCTGTTCCATGTCGCCTCTCCGGTCCTGACCACGCTCTCGCCCTACTTCATCCGTGTCGGCCAGAGCATCGCCACGAACGGTTCGGGCGCCGCGAAGTATGCGCTGCGCCAGGGCAAGAAGACGGCCTTCGTCACCGTCGCCGACTACGCGCCGGGCAAGGACGTGCTGAAGGCCTTCTCGGAGACCTTCACCGCCGGGGGCGGCACCATCGTCGGCGAGCAGCTCGTGCCGCTCAACACGGTGGACTTCGCGCCCGTCGCCGAACGCATCGCGCAGACGAATGCCGAGTGGGTGCAGCTCTTCCTGCCGCCGGGTGCGGCGTCCGTCGGCGCCATGAAGGCGTTTGCCGCGCGCGACCTGCTCAAGAAGGTGCAGATCGTCGGTCAGGGCGAGGCGGAGGACTCCGACATGCACCTGTTCGGCGACAGCGTCGAAGGCTTCTACTCGTACAACTACAACGGCGGTGCCGTCGACAATCCGGAGAACGCCAAGTTCCGCGAGACGTTGAAGAAGCTGTTCGGCGCGTCGGCCGAGCCGAGTTCCTTCTCGCTCGGCGGATATGACGCGATGGAACTGGCCGCGCAGATGATCCGCTCGCAGAAGGGCGACGGCTTCACCTCCGACGATGCCATGGCCGGCGTGCTCGGCTATTCGTGGAAGAGCCCCCGCGGTCCCGTCACCATCGACAAGGACACGCGCGAGCCGATCCAGAACTTCTACGTCCGGCGCGTGGAACGCCAGTCCGACGGCACGCTGCGAAATGTGGTCATTGAAGTCGTGACGCCCGACCAGCAATAGGCAAGACTGCGCCGGCGCGGGACATCCCGCGCCGGCGTCGAACAACCGGATACGGAATCGAGATGTACAGCACCACAGGCTCCGTCGCACTCGGCCGCTTCAGGCTCCGTGTTGCCGACATCCTCTGGATCATTCTCGGCCTCGCGGCGTTCTTCGCTTTTCCGAACCATCTTTCGTTCGGATCGAACATCATCGTCGCCGTCATCTTCGCCATCTCGGTCGACGTCGTCATCGGATTCCCCCGCATCATCAGCCTCGGTCAGGCGCTCTACTTCGGCATCGGCGCCTATGCGGCCGCACTCATCGCCATCGCCGGCTGGACCGAGCCGATCACCGGCGCCTTGCTGTCCGCCGCGGTCTCGGTACTCGTGGCGCTCGTCGTGGGGCCGTTGATCCTCCGCCTGCGGGAGTTGCCGCTCATCATGGTGACGATCGGAGTGGCGCAACTCGTTTACGAAGCCGCACACAAGAGCAGCTGGCTGACCGGCGGCGATGACGGCCTCTACGGATACCAGGTCGGAAAGGTGTTCGGCATCTTCGGATGGTCGCTCTACGGCTCGACCGCCTATCTTTATGCCCTGGGCTGGGCGGTGGTCGTCTTCGTCCTCGCCCGTGTGGTGACGTCATCGCCTTTCGGCGTTTGCCTCCAGGGGATCCGCGAGAACGCCGACCGGATGAAGCTCCTCGGAACGCCGGTGCTGCTGCGCCAGGTGCAGGCGTACGCCTTCGGTGCGGGCATCGCCGGTCTCGGCGGTGCGGTGCTGGCGCAGTCGCAATCCCTCGTCAGCCTGTATGTCCTGTCCCTGGAGCAGACCATCGACGGCCTCGTGCTGCTCGCGCTGGGCGGCGTCGGCAGCATCTACGGCGCCATCCTCGGCGCGCCGGTCTACATGATCGTCAAATACGTCTCGCAGCTGATCAGCCCGCACTACTGGCTGTTTTCGGTCGGCATCTTGCTCATTGCAGTGGTCATGTCGGGCAAGAACGGCCTTCTTGGTATCTTCGACAGCCTGAGAAGGCGGCTCGGGCCGCGCAGGACGTAGGACCCGCGGCTCTTCATCCCCGAGGTAGGAAATGCTTCCCGCTGACGCCCGCGTGGTCGTTGTTGGCGCTGGTCATGCCGGCGTGGAATTGGCCGCCGCATTGCGCCAGCAGGGCTTCGCCGGCTCAATCGACCTTCTCTCCGACGAAGTCGCTCTGCCCTATCAGCGGCCACCGCTGTCCAAGGACTACATCAAGCGCTCGGGCAACCCGCTGGTGCTGAAGCCGGAGTCGTTTTACGCCGACCAGCGCGTCTCGCTGCACGCGGGCGTTCGTGCCGAGGCCATCAATCGCGCGGCGCGGAGCGTGGCATTGTTGGACGGCACCTCGCGGCCCTACGACCACCTGGTCATTGCCACCGGCGCGCGCAACCGCAAGCCGCCGGTGCCGGGCCTCGACCATCCAGACGTGATCGAACTGCGCTCGCTGGCGGACGCGGAGAGGATCGTCCAGCGCATCGGTTCCTGGAGGCACGTCGTCGTCATCGGCGGCGGTTTCATCGGCATGGAAGCCGCCGGTCTGTTCTCCCAGATGGGCATCGGCATCGATGTCGTCGAAATGGCGCCGCGTCTCATGGCGCGCGCGGCGTCGCCCGCGGTCTCGGCCTGGTTTCACGACTTCCATCGCAAGAACGGCGTGCGCTTCCACATGGAAAGGCAGGTGGCGTCGGTAGAACACAACGGCGGCGTCGTGGTGGGGCTTGCCGGCGGCGACCTGATCGAGGCCGACGCGGTGCTGCTCGCCGCCGGCGTCGTGCCCAACACCGAGCTTGCCGCCGCGGCGGGCCTCGAAGTGAACAATGGCGTGGTGGTCGACGCGTTTCTGGCGACGTCAGACCCAGCGATATCAGCCATCGGCGACTGCGCGGCCTATCCGAGCGTGCACTATTCCGGCATCGCTCGGCTGGAGTCCGTGCAGAACGCCGGCGACCACGCCAAGGCCCTCGCCGCACGGCTCATGGGATCCGCCAGGGCCTACGACGCGTTGCCGTGGTTCTGGTCGATCCAGGGCGAGGCGCGCCTGCAGATCGCCGGGCTGGGCAAGCCGGGCCTCGTCGAGATCGTGCGCGGCGAGCCGGACAGCGGCAAGTTCTCGGTCTTCCAGTTCGACGGCGAACGGCTGCTGGCGGTCGAGTCCGTCAACGCGCCGGGGGACCACATGGTCGCGCGGCGGCTGATCGCGCAAGGCATCCGGATTTCTCCCGCTGTCGCCGCCGATCCGGCGACCGACATCAAGAGTCTGCTCGCGGGTTGAACGGCCACGCGAAAGGCAGGTGGTGGTGTCGCGATCGTGCAGGGATTCTCAGCGACGGCCGAGTATACGTGACGTCGTCCTCGAAGAATCTGGTCGCTCTTCGTCAGAGGCCGTCTGAAACCGGTTCTGTACACCGATCTCCAACAGGATGGCCTTGATTCACCGGTGGAATGTCGATTTCAAGGCCTCGAGAGGGCCATGGCGGAGAGAGCGGGATTCGAACCCGCGTTACGGTTTCCCGTAAACACACTTTCCAGGCGTGCGCCTTCAACCACTCGGCCACCTCTCCACGCGCCGCCAGCCTTCGGCGAAGCGGCGCGGGGCTGATCTAGTCGATAGTTGGCGAATTGCCAAGCGCTACGGCCGGCTTCTTTTCGACACAGTGGCCGGCCACGGCTCCGCGGGGCGGCGCCGGGACCTTGACAGGGCGCGCTGCCGGGGCTTGCCTGTCGCGGGGGGACGTCATGAAGGATCAATCCAGTCCGAACCGGGGCGGCGGCGCGCCGCTGGCCTATGTGCCGGCTGCCTGGGTCGCCGTGGTGATGATCCTCTCCGCGCGGTTGCTGGCCACGACCTGGCCGCTGCCTTGGGAATACGACCTTCCGGACTCCGTGCTCTACCTGATCTATGCCGGCGCGATCGCCGCGGCGGTGAACCTCCTGTGGGGCCTCTACCTGATCGGCCTCGCCTGGGGTCGCGCGCCGCGCTTTCCCGCGCATTTCACCGTCTGGCAGGTCGCCAACATCGCCTGGCTGGCGGCGACGGAGATCTACGTGCAGGCCGTTCCGTACTTCGTCTTCAGCCTGGAGAGCCTGCTGATCAAGGCCGCAGAAGTCGCCGTGGGGCTGGCCTGTCTCTATCTCGTCCGCCGTGATCCCTCGACAGTTGCCCACTACGCCGGCGCCCCGCAGGCCGGGTCGCCGCCGCTGATGACGCGGCTGATCGCCGCCGTCATCGGCGTGGTGCTCGGCGGCGGCGCCGGGGCCGGGCTCGGCCTGCTCGCCGGCTCCAGCATCGCCGAAGTCACCGACATGAGCTGCTTGGAAGGCGCCTGCGGCTATTTCGCCGCCGCGATCGGCCTGCTCGGCCTGATCATCGGCGCCGTCGCCGGCGGCATTTTCGGCGCATGGTGGAGCGGCCGTCGGCGGGCGCCCGTCGCTGGCCGCTGACGGCTGACGTTTCAACTTCCCGTGTCGCGATTGCCGTTGGGCCCCCGACGCCATATGTGATGGCCAAGCAGGCGGCCCGGCCGCCACGACACCGAAGAGCGATGATACGTTTCCTGTTCCGAGTCCTTGCGACGTTGAGCCTCGCCGCCGCCGTGATCATGGCGGTGCTCGACGCTACGCGTACGCTCGGGGCGTCGGAACCGGTGATGACGCCGCTCGCCGAAAGCTGGAAGACCGTTTCCCCGGAAACCTTCGCCGTCCTCGAGGCTTTCGTCGTGACGACGATCCATCCGCTCGTCTGGGATCCCGGGCTCGCCGCCGTGCTGGCGCTGCCGGGATTCGCGGTGTTCGCCGCGCTGGCGCTCGCCTTCTATGCGATAGGCCACCGGCGCGAGCGGCGGGTCGGCCGCTTCATCGCCGAGGCGTGAGATGTGTCCGGCGGCGCGACTGCGATGCTGAAGGGAGGATAGACCGATGTTTTTCCTGAGCGACATGCTGAACAAGAAGCTCCATTTGCCGAAGCCCGGCGAGGCGCTGCCCGGGCGCGAGCGGCCCATTCCGACTGCGTCGAAGCACCATGTCTCGCGCCGTCCGCTCAAGGGTCCCTACCCGCAGGGCCTCGAGACGGCGCTGTTCGGCATGGGCTGCTTCTGGGGCGCGGAGCGCCTGTTCTGGCAGACCGAGGGCGTCTGGGTTACCGCGGTCGGCTATGCCGGCGGACTCACCCCCAATCCGACCTACCAGGAGACCTGCACCGGTCTCACCGGACATGCCGAGGTCGTGCTCGTCGTCTTCGACCCGGCGGTGGTCTCCTACGGCGAACTCCTGCGCATCTTCTGGGAAAGCCACGATCCGACCCAGGGCATGCGCCAAGGCAACGACGTCGGCACGACCTACCGCTCGGCGATCTATACGTTCGGCGACGCCCAGCAAGCCGCCGCCCTGGCGTCGCGGGACGCCTACCAGGCCGACCTGCGCAAGGCCGGCCGCGGCGCCGTCACCACCGAGATCGCGCCGGCGCCTGCCTTCTACTTCGCCGAGGAGGATCACCAGCAATACCTGGCGAAGAACCCATACGGTTATTGCGGGCTGAAGGGCACCGGCGTCACATGCGCCATTCCCGCAGCGTCGCCGGCCTGACCCTTCCGGCGCGGATGGGAACTGCGGCTCACCAGCCGCAGCTCCTGCTCTTGTTCTGCTCCTTCAGCCAGGCGTGCAGGGGAGCGAAGTAGTTCACCATCGACTGTCCCGAAATCTCGCGGCTGCCGGTGAAGGCCTCCAGCGCGTCGGGCCAGGGCTTCGACCTGCCCATTGCCAGCATCTCGCCGAATCTTCGGCCGACATCCTTGTTCCCGTAGAAGGAACAACGGTGCAGCGGACCGTCCCAGCCGGCCTGCTTGCAGGCCGATTCGTAGAACTGGAACATCAGCACGTAGGACAGGAAGTAGCGCATGTAGGGCGTGGTGCTGGGGATATGGTATTTCGCCCCCGGATCGAAGGCGCCGGCGTCGCGCTCGACCGGCGGGATGACGCCCTGATAGTCCAGTCGAAGCTTGTCCCAGGCGCTCTGATACTGGTCCGGCCCGATCGAGCCGTCGAACACGCCCCACCGCCATTTGTCGACCAGCAGGCCGAAGGGCAGGAAGGCAACGCGATCCATGGCTTCCTTGAGCAGGAGGCCGACGTCCTTGTCGGCGCTCGGCACCTTGTCCGGCTCCAGCAGGCCGATCTTCACGAGATAATCCGGCGTCATCGACAGCGCCAGGAAATCCCCGATCGCCTCGTGGAAACCGTCATTGGCGCCGTCGCGGAACAGGAACGGCTGCTCGTTGTAGGCGCGGTAATAGAAGAGGTGGCCGAGTTCGTGGTGGATGGTCTTGAACTCGCCCTCGTTGACCCGGATGCACATCTTCAGGCGCAGGTCGTCACGCTCGTCGATCGACCATGCGGAGGCATGGCAGACCACGTCCCGGTCCGCCGGCTTGGTGAACATAGAGCGTTGCCAGAAGCTTTCGGGGAGCGGCGGGAAGCCGAGCGAGGCGAAGAACGCCTCGCCGGTGCGCACCATCTTCAACTCGTCATAACCTGCCCGGGCGAGCAGTTCGGTCGTGTCGAAGCCGATATCGCCCGCGCCTTCGGGGGCGGCGATGTCGTAGAGCCCGACCCAATATTGTGCCCACAGATCGCCGAGCAGGTCGGCGCGGATCGGCCCGCCGGAAGGCTGCACCGCGTCGCCGTAGGTCGCGTTCAGCTTGCCGCGCGTATAGCAGTGCAGGTCGTCGTAGAGCGGCTTGACCTCGCGCCACAGTCCGTCGACGAGCCGGCTGAAATCTCCGGCCGGCATGTCGTAGCCGCCGCGCCAGAGCGCTCCAACGTCGGCATAGCCGAGCTCGCGGGCGCCCTCGTTGGCGATCTCGACCAGCCGGGCATAGTCGTCCTTCATCGGCCGGCCGACATTGTCGTGCCAACTGGTCCACATCTCCTTCAGTTCGGCGGGATCGCGGTTCGACTCCATCTCTTCGTAGAGGTCGCCGACCTCGATGCGCTCGCCCCGGAGGGTGCCGGCGCCGCGCCCGTAGGCGGAGGTGAGCCTGGCAGAGATCTCGCTCAGCTCCTTTGCCGCGCCCGGTCGGGTCGGCGCCGGCAAAAAGGAGGCCTGACGCATCAGGTCCAGCCTGCGCGCCGTCGATTGTGACAGGCCGGGGACATTGGCGAAGGCGGCCGCCTTGAGCGCGAAGTCCACGGAGAGCGCGTTGAATGCGGCGCCGGACTCGGCCGCAATCGCCTCGGTATCGTCGGTAATGTACGTCTCGCTGACCCACACGGCGCGGTTGTTTCGCACATAGGACTCGTAGAGCGCCTGCTCGGCCTGCTCGGCGAACGTATCGGCTTCCGCCACGGACTGCGCTCGCGCGCTGGGTGAAAGGAAGAAGGCCGCGGACGCGGCCAGCAAAGCTGCTTTCTTCATGAAAGTCCCCCCGGGACGCGATCCGTCCCGGGGGATGGTGGCTACGCATCTGCCCTTGGGTCAAGTGAA
>CALFXR010000194.1 GCA_937958475.1 uncultured Mesorhizobium sp.
CCGCAGCACTGGCGGCATGGCGACGGAGAAGGTGCATTCGCGCCCGATCTACCACGGCCTCAACGCCGCCATCTGGACGGGCATCCCGGCCTTCGTCTTCCTGCTGCTCTGGCTGCTCTTCCAGAACAACATCGTCGACGCGCTGGTAATGGCTTCCTACCCCGGCGCCGATACGCTCACCGGTCCAGAGCGGGCCCTGCTCATCAGCGAGATCCGGCAGGTCGCCTCCGGAAACATATTCCGGGAGCCGACGCCCGAGATCACCGCCGCCGTGGCGCACTTCCATTCGCTGCAGTCGCTGGCCTCCTGGGCGATGGTCGCCGTGGCCGCGGCGCTCGCCGCCATCGGCGCCTTCTTCGGTCTGCGCAGCATCGAGTCGCGTTACCGCGCCCGCCACAGCGTCGAGCGCTCCGTCACCTGGTTCATGATGTTCTCCTCGCTGGTCGCCATCCTGACGACCGCCGGCATCGTGCTCTCTCTGGTCTACGAAGCCCTTCAGTTCTTCGCCAAGGTACCGGTGATGGAGTTCCTGTTCGGCCTGCGCTGGGAGCCGCAGATCGCGCTTCGCGCCGACCAGGTGGCCGGCCAGGGCGCCTTCGGCATGCTTCCGGTGCTGTTCGGCACCTTCGTCATTTCGGCGCTCGCCATGGCGGTCGCGGTTCCCACCGGCATCCTGTCCGCCATCTATCTCACCGAGTATGCCGGCGAGCGCTTCCGCGCCGTGGCCAAGCCGCTCCTCGAGATCCTGGCGGGCATCCCGACCATCGTCTACGGCTTCTTCGCCGTGCTCACCGTGGCGCCGCTGGTGCGCCAGTTCGGCCTGTCGCTCGGCATCGAGTCCTCGCCCAACAGCGCGCTCGCCGCCGGCGGCGTGATGGGCATCATGATCATCCCGTTCATCTCCTCGCTTTCGGACGACGCCTTCGCCGCCGTGCCGCGCGCCATGCGTGACGGTTCCTACGCGCTCGGCGCCACCAAGGGCGAGACGATCCGCAAGGTGCTGCTGCCGGCGGCGCTGCCGGGCATCGTCGGCGGCGTGCTGCTGGCGCTGAGTCGCGCAGTCGGCGAGACGATGATCGTCGTCATGGCGGCCGGCCTGATCGCCAAAATGACGCTCAACCCGTTCGACGCCGTCACCACTGTAACGGTGCAGATCGTGACGCTGCTCATCGGCGACAGCGAGTTCGACAACCCGAAGACGCTCGCCGCCTTCGCGCTCGGCCTCGTGCTGTTCGTCATTACGCTGGGCCTGAACCTGATCGCCCTGCGGACGGTGCGCAAATACCGGGAGAAGTACTGATGGCGGACACGTCAATCGCAACCGGCGCAGGCGACAAGGTCGGCGGTCCGGTGGACTGGAAGTCGGAGGCGATGAACGCGCGCCGCAAGGCACGCTACGCCGCCGATCGCCGTCTGCAGGTCTATGGCATGATCGCGATCGCGTTCGCGCTCGGGTTCCTTGCCATCCTGATCACGACGCTGAGCATCACGGGCTACAGCGCCTTCACGCAGACAATGGTCAGGATCGATCTCGACCTCAGCAAGGCCGAACTCGACCGAAGCAAGCTGATGGACGCCAACTGGCGCAACATCTTCCGCGACGCCGCACTCGCCGAACTCGGCGAGGAGCTGCCGCGCGCCGCCGAGCGCGACTACTTCTCCATGTACACGTCCTCGGCGCCGTTCCTCATCCGCGATCAGGCGATCGCCGATCCGACACTGCTCGATGGCCCTTCGACCTTCGTGGTGCCTGTCTCCGATCCGGTCGACCAGCTCGCCAAGGGGCTGGTGCAGACGGACCTGCCGGAGAGCCAGCGCCGCGTCAACGACCGCCAGATCGGCTATTTCAAGCAGCTCGAGGCGAGCGGCGCGATCACCCAGCCGTTCAACTGGGGCCTGTTCTTCAACGCCGACAGCCGCTTCCCCGAACTCGCGGGCCTCGCGGGCGCCATCTCGGGTTCGTTCTGGCTGCTTCTGGTCTGCTTCCTGATCAGTTTCCCGGTCGGCATCGCCGCCGCGATCTACCTCGAGGAGTTCGCCCCGAAGAACCGGTTCACCGACCTCATCGAGATCAACATCAACAACCTCGCCGCGGTGCCTTCGGTGGTCTTCGGCCTGCTCGGCCTGGCGGTCTTCCTCGGCTGGTTCGGCCTGCCGCGCTCGGCGCCGCTGGTCGGCGGCATGGTGCTGGCCCTGATGACGCTTCCCACCATCATCATCGTCACCCGCGCCGCCCTGACGTCGGTGCCCTCGTCGATCCGCGAGGCGGCGCTCGGCGTCGGCGCGTCCAAGCACGAGATGATCTTTCACCACGTGCTGCCGCTGGCGATGCCGTCGATCATGACCGGCACCATCATCGGCCTGGCGCAGGCGCTGGGCGAGACGGCGCCGCTGCTGCTGATCGGCATGAACGCCTTCATCACCAGCCCGCCCGCCGGCGTGCTCGAAGCCTCGACGGCCCTGCCCACCCAGATCTACATCTGGGCGGACAGCCCGGAGCGCGGTTTCGTCGCCCGGACCTCGGCGGCGATCCTCGTGCTGCTCGGCTTCCTGGTCATCATGAACGCCATCGCCATCTTCCTCAGGCAGCGCTTCGAACGGCGCTGGTGAAGGAGCAGGGGACATGAACATGTATAGCGAAACGGCCCTCGAGACGAAGCTGAACGCCATGACAACCGCGCCGACCATCAAGATGCAGGGCCGCAAGGTCACCGTCCACTATGGCGAGAAACAGGCCCTGTTCGACGTCGACCTCGACATCCCGGAAAAGCAGGTGATGGCGCTGATCGGCCCGTCCGGCTGCGGCAAGTCGACCTTCCTGCGCTGCCTCAACCGGATGAACGACACGATCGACATCTGCCGCGTCGGCGGCGACATCACGCTCGACGGCGAGGACATCTACGATCCCAAGATCGACGTCGTCGAGCTGCGCGCCCGGGTCGGCATGGTCTTCCAGAAACCCAATCCGTTCCCGAAATCGATCTACGAGAACATCGCCTACGGGCCGCGCATCCACGGCCTGTCGAAGTCCAAGGCCGAGCTCGACGCAATCGTCGAATCCAGCCTGCAGAAGGCGGCGCTGTGGAACGAGGTGAAGGACCGGCTGAAGGAGCCAGGCACCGGGCTTTCCGGCGGTCAGCAGCAGCGCCTGTGCATCGCCCGCGCCATCGCGGTTTCTCCCGAGGTCATCCTCATGGACGAGCCGTGCTCGGCGCTCGATCCGATCGCCACCGCCAAGGTCGAGGAACTGATCGACGAGCTGCGCCAGAACTACACGATTGTCATCGTCACCCACTCCATGCAGCAGGCGGCGCGCGTCTCCCAGCGGACGGCGATGTTCCACCTCGGCTATCTCGTCGAGGAGGGGCCGACCGACAAGATGTTCACCAACCCCGACGAGAAACGCACGCAGGACTACATCACCGGCCGGTTCGGCTGAGCGATAGGCCAGGACACCGAGCGAGGGCATCATGATGGGCGAACACACGGTCACTTCCTTCGACCAGGATCTGCAACACATCGACACGCTGCTGCGCGACATGGGCGCGCTGGCGGGTTCGATGGTGGAGGCGTCGGCGCGGGCACTGCTCCATTCGGACAACGCGCTCGCCCAGCGCGTCATCTCCGACGACACGGTGATGGACGCCAAGCAGCGTGAACTCGACGACAGCGCCATCACGCTGATCGCCAAGCGCCAGCCGATGGCGCAAGACCTGCGCTCGGTGGTCGGCGCGATCCGCATGGCGGCCGATTTCGAACGTATCGGCGATCTCGCCAAGAACATCGGCAAGCGGGTCGCCGCCGTCGGGCAGAGCGCGGCGCCGCGCAGCCTGTCCCATTCGATCGACGCGATGGCAACGCTGGCGCTGGAGCAGGTCAACGCCGTCACGCGCCTCTTCGGCGAGCGCGATGCCGCCGCGCTCGGCACGCTGCGCGCCGAGGACGAGAAGATCGATATCCAGTACACGGCCGTCTTCCGCGAGCTGCTCACCTACATGATGGAGGATCCGCGCAACATCACCGCCTGCACGCATCTCCTCTTCTGCGCCAAGAATCTCGAGCGCATCGGCGACCACGTGACCAACATCGCCGAAAACGCGTATTATGTGATGACCGGCCAGCAGCTGCCGCCGCATCGTCCGAAGCTGGACGAGACCTCGATGGCGCTGGTCGGCGGCTGAGCGAGGCGGAGACAGGCCGATGATCGCCCCAAAGATCATGGTCGTGGAGGACGAGGAGCCGTTGTGCGTCCTCCTGCGCTACAATCTCGAGGCCGAAGGCTACCAGGTCGAGGTCGTCACGCGCGGCGACGAGGCTGAACTCAGGCTCCAGGAAAACGTCCCCGACCTGCTCGTCCTCGACTGGATGGTGCCGGCCGTCTCCGGCATCGAATTGTGCCGGCGGCTGCGGATGCGGCCCGAAACCGAACGACTGCCGATCATCATGCTGACGGCACGCGGCGAGGAGAGCGACCGCGTGCGCGGCCTGTCGACGGGCGCCGACGACTACCTCGTCAAGCCATTCTCGACGCCGGAGTTCATCGCCCGCGTCCGCGCCCTGCTGCGCCGCGCCAAGCCCGAGGTCCTGTCGACGGTGCTCAAGGTCGGCGACATCGTTCTCGACCGCGAGTCGCACCGTGTCTTCCGCAAGAAGGCCGAGATCAAGCTCGGCCCCACCGAATTCCGCCTGCTCGAGTTCATGATGCAGCATCCGGGCCGCGTCTTCTCGCGCAGCCAGCTGCTCGACAATGTCTGGGGCGAGACGATCTACATCGACGAGCGCACCGTCGACGTCCATGTCGGACGCCTGCGCAAGGCGGTGAACGCGCCGCGCACGCCGGACGTGATCCGCACCATCCGCGGCGCCGGCTACGCCATCAACGAGGCGTAGGCGGTTCTCGCGCGGCACGCGACGCCCGGCCGCGGCGGGGGCGGGACGACCTTCACCGTTCTCCGCCTGCTGGTCCCGACGACCCGGCGGATGGACGAGGCGATGCCGCGTCCCGCTCTCTCAACCGATTAGATTCTGCCTTGCCGCAACACATGGCGGGGTGTTTATCTTGAGCGCCGCGCCTGCTCATGCGCGGCGACGCTTTCGGGGGAGGTCCCATGCATTCCGTCGGCCGCCTTTTCGCGGCGCTCGCCATCGCCATGCTGGGCTGGTGCATGACGCTGCCGGCCGATGCCGCCGATCGGCCGACGCCGCAGAAGATCCTGCGCGACTGGTACTACCTCATGAACGAGCTGGTGCGGCACACTGCCACCTATTCGCCGCCGGTCGCCAGCCGCTCCTTCGGCTATCTGGGCGTCACTGCCTTCGAGGCGGCTGCGGGCGGCTCCGACAGGCTGGTCTCGCTCGTCGGCCAGTTGCAGGGTTTCGATTCGGTCCCGGCGCGCGAAGCCGGCGCCGTCTATGACGAGACGGTCGTCATCGGCGCGGCGATGTCTGATGCCATTGTCTACTATTTCGGCAATACCGGGCCCACCGGGCTCCGCGCGATCAAGACCGCGCAGACCAGATGGCGGGAGCGGGCGATCGCCGGCGTGCCCGACGATGTCGTGGCGCGCAGCGAGGCCTTCGGCAAGGCGGTCGCCGCCAGGATCCACGAGTGGTCGATGGACGATGGCGGCGCGGTGGTCGACAACATGGGCTTCCCGGAGGAATGGAGTTTGCCCAAGGGCGACGACAAGTGGGTGCCGACCAGCCCGATCCGCCAGCAGCAGCTTCCCCTCCTGCCCGAATGGGGCAACAAGCGCACCTTTGCCGTCCCCTCGGGCGCCACCTGCCCGACACCCGGCAATCCGCCCTACAGCGTCGAGCCGGGCTCGGCGTTCTACGAGGAGGCCGTGGAGGTCTACGAGGCCGGCAGGAGCGTGACGCCTGAACAGGCCGCCATCGCGCGTTTCTGGTCCGACGATCCCATGCTGTCGATGACGCCCCCGGGTCACTGGGTGTCCATCGCCCTGCAGGTGGCCGACCGTGCCGACCTGTCGCTGGAAGACAATGTCGACCTGCTGGCGCGCATAGGGATCGCCCTGTCGGACGCCTTCGTCGGCTGCTGGCACGCCAAGTTCGAGTACAACCTCTTGCGCCCGGTCACCTACATCAAGAAGGTGATCGACCCGAAGTGGGAACCGCTCCTGATTACGCCGCCCTTCCCCGAGTACCCCAGCGGGCACAGCACGGTGTCCGGAGCCATGGACGCGGTGCTGACCGCGTTCTTCGGCGACAACTACGCCTTCGAAGACATGACCGGCTCGCCGGACGGGCGCAATCCGCGCAGTTTCGCGGGTTTCCACGAAGCCGCGGAGGAGGCCGGGATTTCCCGGCTCTACGGCGGCATCCATTTCCGCTCCGCCATTGTCGACGGTCTCGCGCAGGGGCGGTGCGTCGGCGACTACACCAACGCGCTGAAGACGAGGAAATGACCATGCGTCTCGCGTCCGCAGGCTTCGTCGCCGTCCTTGTCTGTGCCGGGCTACGGGCGGCTCTTGCCGAGGGGATTCCGTCGCCGACAGTGCCGTCCTATCTCGACGAGACGCCCACGTCCGGCCTGAAGCACACCTTCGCCGGCGAATGGGAGTTCATGGTCGGTGGCGGCGCGGCCGCCTTCGACTGCAACGCCGACGGCTTCCCCGAGGTGTTCCTCGCCGGCGGCGAGAACAGGACGCAGCTCTTCCGCAATGCGAGCGCGCAGGGCGGCGCGCTGAAGTTCGCGGCACAGGAGAGCGGGCTCGAACTGGAGAGCGTATCCGGCGCCTATCCGGCGGACATCGACGGCGACGGCGTCACCGACCTGATCCTCCTGCGCGTCGGCGAGAACGTCGCCATGCGCGGCCTTGGCGAATGCCGGTTCGAACGCGCCAACGAAGCGTGGGGCTTCAACGGCGGCGATTCCTGGTGGACTTCGTTCGCCGCGACCTGGGAGCGCGGCGCCGACTGGCCGACCGTCGCGATCGGCAGCTACATCGACCGCAAGGAGGAGATTTCCCCCTGGGGCTCGTGCACCGACAACTGGCTGCTGCGGCCCGCCGGCGGCGCGCGGAAGTTCGCGGCGCCGGTCGCCCTCAAGCCGAGCTACTGTCCGCTGTCGATCCTGTTCACCGACTGGAACCGCTCGGGCACGCCGTCGCTGCGTGTCTCCAACGACCGCGAATATTACGAGGGCGGGCAGGAGCAGATGTGGAAAATCGAGCCCGGGAGGGCGCCGGCGCTCTACACAGCCGAGGAAGGCTGGCGCTTCCTGCGCATCTGGGGCATGGGCATCGCCGGCTACGATCTGGACAGCGACGGCTATCCCGAATTTTTCCTGTCGAGCATGGCCGACAACAAGCTGCAGAAGCTGGCGGAGGTGCCGGCGTCCGGCACACCCGGGCCCGGCTACGCCGACATCGCCTTCAGCATCGGGGTAACGGCGCACCGCCCTTATACGGGCGGCGAGCTGAAGCCCAGCACCGCCTGGCACGCAGAGTTCCAGGACGTCAACAATGACGGCCGCGCCGATATCTTCGTTGCCAAGGGCAATGTCTGGGAAATGCCGGACTTCGCCATGAAGGATCCGAACAACCTGTTGCTGCAGAAGGCGGACGGCACCTTCGAGGAGGCCGGCGACCGGGCCGGCGTCGCCAGCTTCAGGACGGCTCGCGGCGGGGCCGTGGTCGATCTCAACCTCGACGGGCTGCTCGATATCGTCACGGTGAACCGCAACGACGTGTCCGAGGTCTGGCGCAACACCGGCGGCAAGGCCGACGCCCACTGGATGCAGTTCCGCCTCGCCCAGGACAGCGCGAACCGCGACGCCATCGGCGCCTGGGTCGAGGTGCGCTGCGCGGGCACCGTGCTGCGCCGCGAGATCACGATCGGCGGCGGGCATGCCGGCGGCCATCTCGGCTGGGTGCACTTCGGCCTCGGCAGCGACACGGAAGCCGATCTGCGCGTCATCTGGCCGGATGGGCAGGCGGGCGAGTGGCAGCGCCTTGCGGCCGACAGCTTCTACGTCGTCGAGCGCGGCAAGCCGCCCATACGCTGGCAGCCGAAATAGGGGACGCTCGCGCGGTCAGACGCCAGCGATCGTTCAGGCGACGTCCCGGCCGGCGATGCGTCGTTGCGGCGCCGTATTTCCCGGCGCGAAGATCTCCTGGTCGACGAAGGTCAGCGCCCTGACCGCGCAGCCCTCGCGGATCAGCGGCATCTCGTTCATCTCGGTGTCGAAGGTGATCGATTCCGAGTGCTGGCCGCCGGCCGTGCGGGCGATCGCCGCGCGAAGGGCTGGCTCGATCAGGTCGAAGGCGGACGCGCCGTGGCCGACGAAGCAGACGGGTGCGGGATCGATCAGCGCGAACAGATTGCCGAGGCCGTAGCCGAGCGCGCGGCCGGCTTTCTCGAAGGCGCGCCGCTCGGGCCCGTCGTGACGGCGCGCTTCCGCGGCAAGCGAGGTCATGTCGGTGTCGGAAATGTCGGCGGCGGGCGGCGCGTTGTCGTCGCCCTCGCGCGCGCTGCGCCAGATCGCGTAGTTGCCGGCATAGGCCTCGACGCAGCCGCGACGCCCGCAGCGGCACAGCGCCCCGTCGGGCTGGTGGATCATGTGGCCGAACTCGGCGCCGGACGAATGCGTGCCGGAAAACAGCGAGCCCTTCAGCATCAGGCCCATGCCGATGCCGTGCGACAGCAGGATGGCGATGAAGTCGTCGCGGTAGCGCTCCGGATTGCGCCAGCGCAGGGCCATGGCGATCATGCTGCAATCGTTCTCGACCGTCACCGGTATGCGCGCCGCCTGTTCGAGCACGTCGGCGAAGGGGATGTCGCTGTGCACCGTGATCGGCGACCACAGCAGCGAGCGCGAAAGTGAATCGGTAATGCCCTGCACGGCCATGACGATGCGCAGCACCGGCCGCCCGTCGAGCCCGGGATGGTTGAGCAGCCGGCGCACCGCCGCGGCCGTCTCCGCCAGCAGGTTGGCGCGCGAAACGGTCAGCGTCGACAGGCGGCGGTGATCCTCGGTGACGATCGCGCCGGAATAGTCGATCAGCGCCGCCGAGAGCGAATTGAGCGAGAGCACCACGGTGATGATCGCCGCAGCGTCCGGGTTGATGCCGATGGCGATCTGCGGCCGACCGCGCTTCAGGGAGGTGGATTCGGCGCCTTTCGCCTGGCCGAGCACGCCCTCGGCGATCAGGTCGGCCGAGATCGCCGAGATGGTCGAGTGGGACAGGCTCGTCGTGCGGGCGATGTCCGTGCGTGATGGCTGCCCGGCGCGGCGGATTGCCGCGATGACGAGCGCGCGGTTGCGCCTGCGCAGGTCGTCGTGACGAACGGCAGCCGTCATTGACCGCGAATCCTCCCTTTTTCCGCGGACCTTCATAGCCGAGGTCCTGCGGACACGCGCCGGAAAATGTTGACATACATCGGTTCGTGAGTCATTATTTTTTTCGAGGCTCGAAAAAAAGAGCTTCCATGCCTGTCAGTATCGCGAACATACAGTCATCGCGCCCTCTGGGGCGCAGGGAGGAAATCATGAAGAAGTTTGCAACCGCCATCATGGCGGGTGTCGCCATGTCGCTTGCCCTGGCCGCCGTCGCCGAGGCGAAGGACAAGGTCATCGGCGTCTCCTGGTCGAATTTCCAGGAAGAGCGCTGGAAGACCGACGAGGCGGCGATGAAGTCCGCCATCGAGGCTGCCGGCGACAAGTACATCTCCGCCGACGCTCAGTCTTCGGCCGCCAAGCAGATCACCGACGTGGAATCGCTGATCGCGCAGGGCGCCAACGCGCTCATCATCCTGTCGCAGGACGCCTCGGCCATCGGCCCGGCGGTCGAGAAGGCGCTCGCCGAGGACATCCCGGTCGTCGGCTATGACCGCCTGATCGAGAACAAGGACGTGTTCTACCTGACCTTCGACAACAAGGAAGTCGGGCGCATGCAGGCCCGCGAGGTGCTCAAGGCGAAGCCCGAGGGCAACTACGCCTTCATCAAGGGCTCGTCGGCCGATCCGAACGCCGACTTCCTGTTCTCCGGGCAGATGGAAGTGCTGAAGGAGGCGATGGACGCCGGCAAGATCAAGAACGTCGGCGAGGCCTACACCGACGGCTGGCTGCCCGCCAACGCGCAGAAGAACATGGAGCAGATCCTGACCGCCAACAACAACGCGGTCGACGCGGTCGTCGCCTCGAACGACGGCACGGCCGGCGGCGTCGTCGCCGCGCTTTCCGCGCAGGGCCTCGCCGGCACCGTTCCGGTCTCCGGCCAGGACGGCGACCATGCGGCGCTGAACCGCGTCGCGCTCGGCACGCAGACCGTGTCGGTGTGGAAGGACGCCCGTGAGCTCGGCAAGGCCGCGGCGGAGATCGCCACCGCCCTCGCCGGCGGCGCCGCGATGGACGCCATCCCGAACGTCGTCAAGTTCACGACGCCGGGCGGCAATGAGACGAACTCGGTCTTCCTCGCTCCGGTGCCGATCACGAAGGACAACCTGAACGTCGTCATCGACGCCGGCTGGGTGTCCAGGGAAGTGGTCTGCCAGGGCGTCGCGGCCGGTTCGGTCGCAGCCTGCAACTAAATCGACGCCCATAGGGCTATTCGAGTGCCGCGGTTTGACGAAAGCCGCGGCACTTCTTTAAGCTGAACGAAACTGCGGCCAGGCCTGGGTAACGCAGTACGGGGAGGAAACCGATGGCCGAGACGCTCACCAATGCGCCGGTTGATCAGGCGCGGACGTCCGAAGAAGGCGCGGTCGCCCGCTTCCTGAAAGCCACCGAACTCGACACGCGCATGCTCGGCATGGTTGGCGCGCTGCTGCTGATCTGGATCGGGCTGCAGATCCTCTCCAGCCTGAGGCTGGGTGTGAATCCGTTCGAATTCGACGGCCGGGCGTTCCTGTCTCCGCGAAATCTGTGGAACCTGTCGGTCCAGTCCTCGTCCATCGCCATCATGGCGACGGGCATGGTGCTCGTCATCGTCACGCGCAACATCGATCTGTCGGTCGGCTCACTTCTCGGCTTCGTCGGCATGATCATGGGCGTCACCCAGGCGGAGTTCCTGTCGCAGGTCCTGGGCATTCCTCTCGGCCATCCCTCGGTGTGGATGATCGCACTGGCGGCGGGCGTCGTCGTCGGCGTCGGCATCGGTGCCATCCAGGGCTTCATCATCGCCTATGCGGGCGTACCGGCCTTCATCGTGACGCTGGGCGGGCTGCTGGTCTGGCGCGGCGCCGCATGGTCGGTCACCAGCGGTCGCACGGTAGCTCCCATGGACGCCACCTTCCGCCTCATGGGCGGCGGCCCCGCGGGCTCGATCGGCGCGACCTGGAGCTGGATCATCGCCGCGCTTGGCTGCCTCGGCGTCGTCTTCCTGCTCATATCCGCACGGCGCCAGCGCATCCGCTTCAATTTCCCGCTGCGGCCATTGTGGGCCGAGAGCCTGCTCGGTTCGGTTTCCTGCGCCGTCATCCTCGGCGCAGTGTGGATCGCGAACTCCTATCCGTGGCCGATCGGCATCGTGCGGCGCTACTACCAGGATCAGGGGCTAGAGGTGCCGGAGGGGGCGTTCATCGCCCACGGCCTCGCGATTCCCGTGCTGATCGCGATCATCGTCGGCCTGGTGATGACGTTCATCTCGACCCGCACCCGCTTCGGCCGGTATGTCTTCGCCATCGGCGGCAATCCGGAGGCGGCCGAGCTCGCCGGCATCAACACCCGCTGGGTGACGATGAAGATCTTCATGTTCATGGGCCTGCTGGTGTCGATCAGCGCCGCCGTCTCGACCGCCCGTCTCAACGCCGCCACCAACGCGCAGGGCACGCTCGACGAACTGCTGGTGATCGCCGCGGCCGTCATCGGCGGCACGTCGCTCTCCGGCGGCGTCGGAACGGTCGCCGGCGCCATGATCGGCGCCGTGCTCATGCAGTCGCTGGCCAGCGGCATGATCCTTCTGGGCGTCGACACGCCGTTGCAGAGCGTCGTGGTCGGCGCCGTGCTGGTTCTGGCTGTATGGCTCGACACCGTCTACCGGCGGCGCAGCAAGTAGAAAGGACGTTGCGATGAAAGAGGTCAAGGGCGCGAGCGTTCCGTCGCCGATGCCGCAGGGTCGGACGCCGCTGGTCGAGATGAGCAGCATGTGCAAGGCGTTCGGCGGCCTGCGCGCCGTCGACAATGTCGACATCAACCTGTTCCCAGGCGAGGTCGTCGGCATTCTCGGTCACAACGGCGCCGGCAAGACCGTGCTGATCAAGATGTTGTCGGGCGCCATCCAGCGCGACAGCGGCACGATCAGGATCAACGGCAAGGATGCGCCGATCAACAATCCGCGCGATGCGAAGAACTTCGGCATCGAGACCATCTACCAGACGCTGGCGCTGGCCGACAACGTCGACGCGACCGCGAACCTCTTCCTCGGCCGCGAGCTGATGACCCGGTGGGGCACGCTCGACGACGCGGCGATGGAGGCCGAGGCGCGCAAGGTGATGGGACGGCTCAACCCGCGTTTCGTCCGCTTCAAGGAGCCGGTGATCGCGCTTTCGGGCGGCCAGCGCCAGTCCGTGGCGATCGCCCGCGCGATCCACTTCAACGCGCGGGTCCTGATCATGGACGAGCCGACGGCGGCGCTCGGGCCGCAGGAGACGGCGCAGGTCGCAGACCTGATCAAGCAGCTGAAGGCGGAAGGCATCGGCATCTTCCTGATCAGCCACGACATCCACGACGTGGTCGACCTTTGCGATCGCCTCTACGTCATCAAGAACGGCCAGGTCGTCGGCATGGCGAAGACCAGCGACGTCACCAAGGACGAGGTGCTCGGCATGATCATCCTCGGCAAGTGCCCGCCCGGCGCAGTTCCCGGTCCGGGCGCCGTCAGGGTCGCGGCATAGGCGGCCCGCGCCGGCGCCGGTCGCCGAAAGGCGGGGGGCGCATCCGGACCGTGGAACCCGGGCCCGGCGGTTGCATTGAGGGAGGCCCTCACCGATAAGGGTCGCTCAGCAGGCACGGGTGCCCCCGCGTTGAAAAAATTCCTTCCCGCAACGGTGTTTTTCGCCGTCGCCCTGGCGAGCCTGGTGATGGCCGGCTTCGCCTACTTCGCCACGCAGGAGGCTTCGCGGATCAAGCTCGCGGCGACCGTCGACGATGCGTTGAACCGCATCGAGAGCCGTCTCACCATGCACCTGGCGTTGCTCAATTCCGTCCACGCCCTGTTCAAGGCGCGCGACGGCGACGTCAGTCGCGTCGCCTTCGCCACGTTCTTCGACGCGCTTCAGGTCGACGAGAACTTCCCCGGCCTTCGCGGCATCGGCTTCCTGCGGCTGGCGGAGACGGGCAAGGAGGACGAGGTCCAGCGGCATATCGTGCGCGACTTCGGTGCGGCGGTGCCGCTGTTCCCCGAAACCGGGGAAAGCTTGCGCACGCCCGTCGTCCTCTTCGAGCCCCTCGACGACAGCGGTCGGAAGGTGATCGGCTTCGACATGTTCGCCGAGCCGGGGCGGCGCGGCGCCATCGCGGCGGCGATGCGCGACGACGCGCCCCACGCGACCGGCCTCGTGCGCCTCGGCGAACAGACGGGCAGCGCCGTTCATCCCGGCTTCCTCGTCTTCAAGCGCCTCGACGTCGGCGACACGCCGGCGACGTCGACGGCGCCGGGGATGCGCACCGCGGGTTTCGTCCTGGCATCGTTTCGCGCCACCGAGCTCTTCGCCACTGCGCTCGGCACGTCCCCGCTGCTGCCGCTCAGCGTCGAGGTCTATGACGGGCCGACCACGGAGGGGGCCCTGATCTACCGCTCTCCCGTGCCCCCCGACGAGGGCCTGGGCGCAGGCTACGCGGCGGTGCGCTCGACCACGGTGGCCGGCCGCCAGTGGACGATCGTGTTCCGGCCCACCAGCGCCTTCGCTGCGCCGACGTCGCGCGCCGTCCCGCTGATGCTGGGCCTGTTCGGACTGCTCCTCGCCGCCGCGATCGCGGTCGCGGCGCGGCTCCAGGAAAAGGCCTACGCCGCCGCCGAGGCGCTGCGCCGGACCAGCGAGAAATCGCTCGTCGAGAAGGACCTGATGCTCAACGAGATGAAGCACCGCATCAAGAACTCGATCACGCGCATGCTGGCGATCGCCCGTCAGACCGCAGCCGGATCGGCCGACATGGACGCTTTCATGGCCTCCTTCGGCGCCAGGCTGCAGGCAATGGCCGCTTCGCAGGACATCCTGACGCGCTCGCACTGGCAGAAGGCGGATCTCGCCGATCTCCTGCGCACCGAGCTTGCTCAGGTATTCGGCCGCGACCTGCCGGAAGGCATGCTGTCGGGTCCGGGGATCGTTCTCGACGAGGCCGCCACCCAGGCTCTCGGCCTCACCTTCCACGAGCTGGCGACGAACGCGCTGAAATACGGCGACATCGAAAAGCTGAGGGTCTCGTGGGACGTGCGCGCGGAAACGGGACGCGCGGGGCGCCTGTCGCTGGCCTGGCAGGAAAGGAATGATACGCCTGTGGTGGAGCCGGCGCGGACAGGTTTCGGCACCAAGCTGATCGACATGAACATCGTGCGCGAACTCGGGGGCAGCATCGCGCGCGACTTCGGCGCCGATGGCCTGCGCATCGATATTTCCATTCCGCTCGGCGGTCGGCTGAGGGAGAGCCGCCTGGCGTGATCTCGCGGGAACCGGGCGGCCGCCCCTCGATGGAAAACGGCCGCCGGGGATGTCTCGCCCTTCTCAGCAGCGCGCGATGTAGATCTTGCCGGTATACTTGTCGCGGTAGCGGCAGTAGCCGGGACGGTCCGCGACCTTGCCGAGCAGGTAGCCGGTGACTGCGCCGGCCGCTGCGCCGACGGCGGCGCCTTCCAGCGTTCCGCTGGCGATGCCTCCGATCGCCGCGCCAACGGCCGCGCCGCCGACGGCCGTCTGTTCGGCGGTCGTGCAGGCGGAAAGCGCCGCCACCGCCGACAGTGCAAGTACGATCTTCCTCATGTCTCTCTCCTTGGTGTGAAGCCGTCCCGGATGGAATTATGCCGGGAACGGCGTCTGGCTGAAATCAATCATTCGCGAAATCGATCGCCCTTGTGGTTGCGTGGTGAATTTGTCGCAACCATGACACCCGCGGATTCGATGCTGGCGACGAGGCGGCCGTCCGGCCGAACGTCCCAGACGAGTTCGGCGTCCGCCTCTTCCATGGCGGGGTCGACGGCGATGCAGCTGGCGGCGACATGAGGATAGCTGTTCCTGTAGCCGGCAAATGCGCGCGGCAGTTCCGCGTTGCATTCCTCGGCCGTCTCGAAGATCGGTACCGGCGCCGGCAGTTCGCGGCAATCGGCGAGATCGCCGGAGCATCCGACGATGAGCAGCAGTGCGGCGATGTGTTCCATGACGCGTTTCCTTTCGCTTCCGGAAACGGCCGGAGGGGCGGCTGGTTCCCGGCGGCTCGGGGACCGCGGCGAAAGGCGGCGGTGAGACGGCTGCCCCCGGGGACGCCGGCGGCGAACGATCGCAACCGCCGAGCGCGCTCACGGAAGCGCGCGGCGAAAGCAGCAGGAAGAAGGCGGGGGCAGGGGGAAGCGCGTGGCCGGCGGCGGGGCCCGGGCGCTGTCAGCCGGCTGGGCTCAGCGGCCGCCCAGCAGTCGCGCCAGCATCGCCACCATGCGGCGGATGAGGCCGTCGGCCGGAGGCGCGGCGGGATGGGCGAGGTCGACATGCGCCATGGCGAGGCGCGCCGCGTTTTCCAGGTTCCTCATCCGGGTGACCATCTGCGCTCCTCCTGGCCGGACGACGGCCGCGTGTCTCGTCGACTCCCACCGCCATGGTGGGCTCTTATGGTGAATCGCTCGTTAATGCGCGGGCGCGGGCCGGGTTCCGCTGAGTCCGTCCCTAGGCCCGGCTGAAACAGAACCGCCGGGAGCATCCTTGCGGAGTGCTGCCCGGCGGCCGCCGAAAACCGCTTGAGGGGAACGGCTTTCAGTTCGGGATGGTGGTTCAGCTCGCCCGTCGGAACAGGCCCGCCACGAGCGACAGGACCAGGAAGGCGAGGAAGATGAAGAAGATGATCTGCGCGATGCCGGCCGAAGCGCCGGCGATGCCGCCGAAGCCGAGGGCGCCGGCGATGATCGCCACCACGAGAAAAACGAGGGCCCAGTAAAGCATTGTCTTGTCTCCTTTCGTTTCTCGGTTCGCAAAACGCCGGTCCGCGGCTTTCGTTCCAGATGCGACGCGAAAACCGGTCACCCGGCCCGGCTCCGTGAACGAAGAAGGCCGCCACGCGGCGGCCTCCCGGAAGAATCGATCGGCCGCGATGTCAGGCGGCGATCCTGGCCTGCCGGTCGAAGAACAGCGCCTGGCTGATCAGCGCCTTGACCATGTCGGGGTTGAACGGCTTGGTGACGAGGAAGGCCGGCTCCGGCCGCTCGCCGGTCAGAAGTCGCTCGGGGAAGGCGGTGATGAAGATTACCGGCACGGGCGTGGTGGCGAGGATCTCGTTGACCGCGTCGATGCCAGAGCTGCCGTCGGCGAGCTGTATGTCGGCGAGGACGAGCCTCGGGTTCGTCGCGGCGAACAGCGCCGTCGCCTCCTTGTGCGTGCGGGCGGTACCGACGACGCGATGGCCGAGGCTCTCGACCATCTCCTCGATGTCCATGGCGATGAGCGGCTCGTCCTCGATGATCATGACCTCGGTCGCCACCTGGCGCGAGATCTCGGCGCTGGCGTCGTTGAGCAGGGCGGAGAATTCGTCCGCGGAGACGTCGAGGATCTCGGCCGCCTGTTCGTCGGTGAAACCTTCGACCGCCACCAGAAGGAAGGCCTGCCTCGGCCGTGGCGACAAGGCCGAGAGATTGGCCGCCGCGCGTTGTTCCCAGGCGGAGGCGGGCGATTCGTGCGGAACACGGATCGAGATCGAGGAGAACAGCTTGGCGAAGACCTTGTAGAGCGCGATGCGGTCGCTCGACGCCCTCGGGAAGACGCTGACGTCGGCGATGACCGCCTCCAGCATCGCTGCCACGAGCGCGTCGCCGCTCGCCTGCGATCCGGAGACCGCGCGCGAGAAGCGCCGGAGAAACGGCAGATGGGGTGCAATCGTTGCGGAAAGGCTCATGCGTAGGCGGCTCCCTCAATTGTCATGTCGGCAATGCGACTCCGTCCGGAGGGCGCATCGCGTGCGTGCGTGACGGGCCTGTTTGCGTCCCAAATCCCCGCACCACCGACCGAGAACGCGTCGCCGAAGAAAAAGTTCCACGCCTGGAACGATTTCGCGTCTGACCCGTTTTTGCCGACGAACTTACGGCGCGGAACGAGCCGGGGCGGTGGTGCGGCGGGTTGATCGCGCTATATGGGGGCTCAAGGACAGACAGGGCAATGAACATCATGACCAACGACAAGGGTGGGTCGGGCGTCAAACGCGCTCGGACGGGTGGATCGAATTCGCTGGGTGCCAATGCGGAAATCGGGCGGAAGCTGAAGCAGTATTACGACGGACTGGTCTCCGAGGACGTTCCCGACCGGTTCGCGGAGCTCCTGAGCCAGCTCGAGAACGCCGAAGCCACGCAGAAGAAGGATTGACTTGATGGCCGTCGCCGCGGGTTTCAAGAACGATCTGCTTGCCGCGATCCCCAGCCTGCGGGCCTTCGCCATGTCGCTCTCGCAGAACGCCGACAAGGCCGACGACCTGGTCCAGGAGACGCTGGTGAAGGCGTGGGACAAGCATGAGAGCTTCCAGATGGGGACCAACCTGAAGGCGTGGCTGTTCACGATCCTGCGCAACGAATTCTACTCGCAGATGCGCAAGCGCGGCCGCGAGGTCCAGGACAGCGACGGCATCATGACCGCCCGCCTCGCCGTGCATCCGAGCCAGCATGGCGTTCTCGACCTGGAAGACTTCCGCGCGGCCCTGGAGAAGCTTCCCGACGACCAGCGCGAGGCCGTCATCCTCATCGGCGCGTCGGGCTTCTCCTACGAGGAGGCCGCCGAAATCTGCGGCTGCGCCGTCGGAACGATCAAGAGCCGCGTCAGCCGCGCCCGCTCGCGCCTGCAGGACATGCTGCAGATCGCCGGCGAGGACGATTTCGGTCCGGACGCCATCGCCGCCCAGGTGATGGGATCGACCGCTGCCTGAGGCGCGCCGACCCCCGGGCGGGGCGGCCGAGGCCACGTGCGGCGTAACGGCCCATCCCGGGCAGGACGCTCGCCGCGGGCCCGTTTTCGTCTGGACTCGCATCCTGAAAGGGCCTTTCATGCGCCGGTTTCCGTTTCGAGGGAACTCCGCCGCGCACACCCCGTTCTGTTCGTTGCGAAGCAAGGAGTTGAATACATGGCCACTGCATCTGGAAAGACCGGAAAGCCCGAAGGGGAATCGACCCCGCGCGATCTCGAGGCGGATATCGCCCAGCTGAAGGCGGACATCGAGAGACTTGCCGCGCAGCTGCGCGTCACCGGTCGCCATTCCTACGGCGCGGCCCGCCGCATGGCCGCGGAAGGCAAGGAACGCGCCTGGACCGAGGGCGAGGCGGCGATCGAGTCCCTTCGCTCGACGGCCGGCGATCTCGAACGCCAGGTGGTCGACACGGTACGCGAGAAGCCGGTGACGGCCTTGGCGATCGCCGCGGGCGTCGGCTTCCTGATCGCCCTCCTGTCGCGCCGCTGAATCCCGCCGCGATGCTCGGATCGCTGATCGCGACGATCCTCTCCGGAGAGGCTGCCGATGCGGCGCGGCGCGCGCGCAGCGCCGCGATCGCGTATGCGGTTGCCGGCCTGCTCGGCCTTGTCGGAATCGGCTTCCTCGTCGGCGCCGGCTTCGTCGCGGCAGCGCAGCGCTTCGGCACCATCGAGGCGGCGCTTGCCTTCGGCTTCGCCTTCCTCGTCGTGGCCGGCGGTATCGTCGCGATCCATTCGCTGACGCGGAAGCGGCGCCGCAAGGAAGCCACCAGCCGGCGGACGGCCGACATCGCCACGATCGCCGGCGTCGCCGCGGTATCCCTCCTGCCGACCCTGCTGCGCGGCAAGTCGGCGATCGGTACCATCGTCCTCGGCGCCTTGGGCATCGTCGCCTACGGCATCTATCGCGAGAATAGGCGCAAGGACGATCCGCCTGCGGAATAGCCTTTCAGGCGGGCACCAGCACGCGTAGCGAACCCGGTTCGATCACGATCTCGGTCTCGGCCTCCGCGGGCCGGAGTTCGCCGTCGATGACGGCCATCTGCGAGCGCAGCGGCGGCAGGATCTTCAGCCGCACCCGGTTCGACTGGTGGATTTCCACCAGGTCGTTGCTCCGCCAGCGGCCGAGCGCCATGTTCATCGCGGCGCGGATGACCTCGCCGCGTTCGCGGGCCACCGTCACGTAGATGCCGAGGACGCCCTGGTCCGGATGGTCGGCATAGGGCAGGTGGCCTTCGCCGAAGAGGTTGTTGGTCACGCCGATGTTGGAGGCCGTGGTCAGGATCTCCGTATCGCCCATCCTCAGCGCGACGCGCATGCGCGGCGGCTTCAGAACCGTCCAGTAGGCGGCCTTCGCCGATGCCCCCATCTTGCCCAGCCGGGAGGCGAAATCCAGCCGCTCGCGCAGCTTCACCATCTTGGCGTGCATGCCGATGGAGAACTGGTGGACGAAGGGCCGGCCGTTGGCGCTGGCCGTATCGACCTGGCGGATGCGGCCGGCTGCGAAGGCAGCCGCCGCCGCGTCGAGATCGAGCGGAATGCCGAGGCTGCGGGCGAAGAGGTTCATCGTTCCCGCCGGCAGGATAGCCAGCGCGCGGTCGCTCCCGCGCAGGATGCCGGCCGCGGCCGACACCGTACCGTCGCCGCCGCCCACCATGACGACGTCGACGCCTTCCTCGGCCGCCGCGGCCTTCAGCGCCCACTCGATGTCGCTGCCGCTCACGATCGCGATCGTGCAGCTGTGGCCCGCGCGCTCCAGCGTCTCCCGCAGGCTCGTCGCGAGTCGGTCGAGGTCGGTCGTGCGCAGTGTCCCGCCGTCGCGGTTCAGCACCGTCGAAAAGTGCATGGTTCCAATCGTCCAGGAATTCGGGAATCGAACGCGCTAAACGCCGTCGTCGGCCGATCGTTCCTGCGGGTGCGTCGGCCTGTTGCGCAGGGTCGATGACCCGCGCCGGTCGGAACCACCGGCGCGCCGCGGCGTTGTGTTCTCGATGCCGCGCCCGTTCTTCCAGCCACGGTCGATTACGGGCGCGGCAGTGCACGAAAATTCGCACAAGGAGAGAATACTATGATCCGCAAGCTCTTGGCTACGACCGCGATCGCGACCCTCATTACCGGCGGTGCCTACGCGCAGACCACGACGGCCCCGGCCGCGCCGGCCGCCCCCGCCGAAATCCAGCAGCCGGCCGGCCAGGCCGCTCCGGCGGCAGCGAATGTCGACGGCTACCTCGCGACGAATCTCATCGGCGAGACCGTCTATAACGGCACGGGCGACGACGCCCAGAACATCGGCGACGTGAACGATCTCGTCATCAACGCCGACGGCAACGTCCAGGCGGTGGTGGTCGGCGTGGGCGGCTTCCTCGGCATGGGCGAGAAGAACGTCGCCCTCGAGTTCGATGCTCTCGACTGGGCCGAGCGCGACGGTGATCGCTGGATCGTCGTCAGCTCGACGAAGGAGGCGCTCGAGGCGCTGCCCGAATTCGACCGCTCGGCCTACGACCCGGCTCCGGCCGTCGCCACCGACGGCACCGCGCCGGCGACCAACGACACGACGGCGATGGCACCGGCCGACGGCTCGGGCAACACCGCTACCACGAACGACAATACCGCGATGGCGCCGGCGGGCCAGTCCACCAGCGGCAACAACGCGGGTGACACCACGGCGATGCAGCAGCCCGCCGGCGACAAGCCGGCGGCGACCGACGCGACGCGCACCGGCGCCATCGACCGTTCGACGCTCGACGAGCTGAACACGGCCGACATCCGTTCCGAAGAGCTGGTCGGCACCACCGTCTACGGCGCCGGCGACGAGAATGTCGGCGAGATCGGCGATGTCGTGCTGTCGCAGGACGGCAAGGTCGATTCGATCATCATCGACGTCGGCGGTTTCCTCGGCATCGGCGAGAAGGAAGTTGCCGTCGGCATGGACAACCTCGCCTTCCTGACCGACGAGGACGGCAACAAGTACCTCTACACGACCTTCACCAAGGAGCAGCTCGAGGCGCAGGCCGCCTACGACAAGAGCACCTGGGCCGAGAAGCGCGACGAACAGCGCATGATCATGACGCAGTAGTCCGTCGCCTCAGCGATCGGTTTTCACGGCCCGCGCCGGCATTCCCGGCGCGGGCCTTTCTTCCTTCAACGCCAACCGCCGCGCATGTCGCCGGCGACATGTCCCGCCACGCCGTCCTCTGTCAGTTCCGAGAGCGCCAGAGACTGGTCGAGGTGCTCGGCACGCCATGCCAGTAGCCGTTCGGCCATCTCCAGCCGCGCGCCGCGATAGGCCTCGTCCTCCGCGACGTTGCGGGTCTCGGCGGGGTCCTCGCGAAGGTCGAACAGCACGGGCGGCAACCCGCCGCCGAAATGCACGTATTTCAGCGCCTGCGTGCGCAGGACGACGAGCCCGCACTGCTGCGGCTTCAGGCCGAAGGGCTGGGCCGAAACGCCCTCGGAGATCGAGCGGAAGTCGTATTCCCAGTGAGCGGCGTCGCGCCACGCCGCCGGAGTCTCGCCGCACAGGAACGGCGCCAGCGAGCGGCCGTCGAGATGCGGTGGCGGGACGGCGCCCATCAGTTCCATGAGCGTCGGCAGGATGTCGACGGTCTCGGTGAAGGCGTCGACGATCCGCCCCGGCGCCGCGAGGCCGGGAGCGCGGACGACCAGCGGGATATGGTAGCTGGAATCGAAGAAGCCGCCCTTGCCGAGCAGATGGTGGTCGCCCATCCTCTCCGCATGGTCGGAGGTCAGCACGAAAATCGTGTCCTCCCAGACGCCGGCGCGCTCGAGCGCCGCGCGGATCCGGCCGATCAGCGTGTCCATCTCGGCGATCATGCCGTAGTAGAGCGCACGGATCCGGCGAAAGCTCGCCTCGCTCCAGTCGGCGACCCGGCCGTTCGTGCCCGGCAGGAACTTCGAGCGCAGCTGCGTTTCGATCTCCCGGGCGACCAGCGGATGGATCGCGGCTTCCGCCTCAGGGCTCGCGGCGCGGGCGAAGGCCGGTCCGTCGGCCGGATCGTGCAGCGTGTTCCATGGCGCCGGCACGACGAAGGGCGGGTGCGGGCTGAGGAAGGAGAGGTGGGCGAACCACGGCTCGTCCTGCTCGCCCAGCCAGCGGATGAACTCGCCGGCCAGGAAAGCCGCCGGCGTCTCGCCGTCGCCGTAGACGGGCGGCGTCAGCGTGACCTCGTCGGCGGGGCCACCGGCCGGCGCGTGGATCATCGGGAAGCCGGCGCGCGTATCGACGCCGCGCTGCGCCAGCCAGGAGAGCCACTGCTTCTGGTGCTCGGGCAGCAACTGGCGAACGCTGAAGCCGGGCAGCACGCCCTCATAGCTCTTCAGCAGCGGATCGCCCGGCGCGTGCCGGCGCGGGTCCGGCGCGATGTCGGAATAGCCGAAAAGGGTGGGATCGTAGCCGAGCGCCCGCGCCGCCAGCGCCACGTTGCCGTGGCGGGCGTCGAGCGGCGTGCCGTTTCGGCAGACCCGGTTGGTCATCTGGTAGAGCCCGGTATAGAGGCAGGCGCGCGCCGGCGAGCAGGGGGCCGCGCCCGCATAGTGCCGGCGGAACAGCACGCCGTCCTTCGCCAGGGCGTCGATGTTGGGGGTCCGGATCGACGGGTGGCCGGCCGCGCCGAGGCTGTCGCCGCGCCACTGGTCGCAGGTGATGAACAGCACGTTCGGCCTTGCGGACCGCTCTTTCACGTCGGGACCTCCCCTTGCTCCACTCGCGCCATCAGCCCGAAAAGCGCGCGCCGCGCAAGCCGCGCGCGGCAGTGACTCAGTGAACGATCGACGCTCGATTGTTCGCAAATCGAGAACGGTTCATTCTCGATCCGGCCCTTCCATTCCGCGGCCCGCGACCGACATAACAACGCGAATGAACGACGGCACACCGCCGCGACAACCAATCGAGGGAGCGACCACATGCTCGACCAGATCAAGGGCCTCCACCACGTCACGTCGATGGCGAAGGACGCCCGCAGCAACAACGCCTTCTTCACCGGCACGCTCGGCCTGCGCCGGGTGAAGAAGACCGTCAATTTCGACGCGCCCGACGTCTATCACCTCTACTACGCCGACGAGTTCGGCACGCCGGGCTCGGTGATGACCTATTTCCCGTTCCCCAACATCGGCCAGGGCCGCCCGGGCACCGGCGAGGTCGGCACGACCGTCTTTTCCGTGCCCGAGGGCGCGCTGCCCTATTGGCGCGATCGCCTGGCGAAGGAGGGCGTGGCAGGCCTCGCCGAGAGCGAGACCTTCGGCGAGAAGCGGCTGTCCTTCCTCGGCCCCGACAATGACGGCTTCGCCCTCGTCGAGGCGAAGGACGACACCCGCGCGCCCTGGGCCAGGGGCGGCGTGGCGGACGACGAGGCGATCCGCGGCTTCCATTCCGTGTCGATGCGCCTGCGCGACGCCGGGCGCACGGCCGAACTCTTGAAGTTCATGGGCTACGAGGAGGTCGGCCAGTCGAACGGCGTCCGTCGCTTCGGCATTCCGGGCGGCAACGGCGCCGATGTCGTCGACATCGAGACGCTGCCGGGCGCGCCGCTGGCCGGGCTCGGTGCCGGCTCCGTCCACCACGTCGCCTTCGCCGTCGAGAACCGCGCCAGGCAGCTCGAGGTGCGCAAGGCGCTGATCGATACCGGCTACCAGGTGACGCCGGTCATCGACCGCGACTATTTCTGGGCGATCTACTTCCGTACGCCGGGCGGCGTTCTGTTCGAGGTCGCCACCAACGAGCCCGGCTTCGACCGCGACGAGGACACCGCCCATCTCGGCGAGGCCTTGAAGCTGCCGTCCCAGCATGCTCACCTGCGTCCCTATCTGGAGAAGCACCTCCAGCCGCTGGGCGATTGAGGACGTCATGGACCAGAACGCCTACATCCACGAGGTGCTGCCCGGCGCGCCCGGCGGCCCGCTGCTCTTCGTCCTGCACGGCACCGGCGGAGACGAGCACCAGCTGCTTGCGCTCGGCCGCGACCTCATGCCGGAAGCGACGATCGTCTCGCCGCGCGGCGACGTCTCCGAGAATGGCGCGGCGCGCTTCTTCCGCCGCGCCGCAGAGGGCGTCTACGACATGGACGATCTCGCCCGCGCGGCGAGGAAGCTCGCCGGCTTCGTCGGCGCCCACGCCGCGGCGCGGAACCCGTCGGCGGTCTACGGCCTCGGCTATTCCAACGGCGCCAACGTGCTCGCCGCGACGATCTTCGCCGAGCCGGAGCTCTTCTCCCGCGCCGTGCTGATGCACCCGCTGATCCCGTTCGAGCCGGAGGTTTCGGGCAGCCTCGCCGGCCGCGCCATCCTGGTGACCGCCGGCCGCCACGACCCGATCTGCCCGCCGACGCTGACCTCGCGGCTGGAATCCTACCTGCGCGCGCTCGGCGCCGACGTCGAAATGGTCTGGCATCCGGGCGGACACGAAGTGCGGACCGAAGAGATCGAGGCGGCGCGCGCCTTCCTCGATCCCGCCGAAGGTGAAGAACCATGAGCGAGGCCTTCGACATCCGCCTCGAAGAGGGCGACAGCAAGGGCCGCTACGTCGTCGACGCGGCCGACGGTTCCGTCGCCGAGTTGACCTTCACCAAGGTCGGCTCCAGGCAGGTGATCATCGACCACACCGGCGTGCCCGAAATCTTCCGCGGCAAGGGCGTCGGCGTGCTTCTGGTGGCGCGGGCGGTCGAGGACGCGCGCGCGGCCGGCAAGACCATCATCCCGCTCTGCCCCTTCGCCGCGGCGCAGTTCCGTCGCCATCCCGAATGGGCGGACGTTCTCAAGAAATGACGAGAGGGCACGGCATGGACGATCTGGCGTCGCGGTTCGAGTTCGCCGGCACGACGAAAGGCGGCCGCTACTTCATGGTGATGCCGAACGGCGAGGAGGCGAAGATCACCTTCGTCAGGGCCGGGCCGGGCCACATCGTCGCCGACCACACCTTCGTTCCCGTGCCCTATCGCGGCGACGGCGTCGCCGAAGCCCTCGTCGAGCGTCTGGTCGCCGAGGCGCGCGCCGCCGGCGACCGCATCACGCCGGCCTGCTGGTACGTCGCCGACGAGTTCAAGCGCAATCACCCGGCCTGGGACGACGTGCTGATGAAGTAGGCCCTCGGCCTCAGCGCCCCTTGTGGGCGTGCGGCTCGTCGGTGTGGCGGCCGGAATAGCGGTCGTCGAGGTCGCGGATCGCGGCCTCTCCGCCGGCCGGGTCGAGCGTCTTCAGGATCGTGTCGATCTTGGCCTCGACGCGGTCGCTGCCTTCCTTCGACTGCGGCGAGCCGGCGAAGAGGAAGAAGGCCAGGCCGCCCACCTGCCAGAGAAGTTGCAGGAATTCCGACTGCCAGTTCTCCAGCGTGTCGCGCAGCATCTCGACGAGATAGGGCGCGACTGTCGCCGCCTGGCCGTGCGAGACCTGCTCGTCGGCATAGGCGAACCAGCCGAAGATCCAGTGCCCGATCAGGCTGAAGACGAACAGTCCGAGCGTGATCCAGGCATAGCTGTAGGCGTGCCAGAGCGAGATTTTCCGCATGGGAGCAGTCCCCGTTGAGGTCCGAAGCTGAAACACGGATCGGCGGCAGCGGGTTCCCGGGGCGGTGACGGTCGGCTCAGCCGCCGAAGACGTCCTTGAACCGCTGGCGCAGCACGTTCTTCTGCACCTTGCCCATCGTGTTGCGCGGCAGCTCGTCGAGGACGGCGACATGGCGCGGCTGCTTGAAGCGCGCAAGCTTGTCGCGGATGCCGGAAAGCAGCGCCTCGAGATCGAGCACCGCGCCCTTCTTCGCCGTGACGACGGCGACGACGCCCTCGCCGAGGTCGGGATGCGGCACGCCGACCACCGCCGATTCCAGCACGCCGGGCTGCTCGTCGAGCAGCATCTCGACTTCCTTCGGGTAGATGTTGTAGCCGCCCGAGATGATCAGGTCCTTGGCGCGGCCGACGATGGTGACGTAGCCGTCGGCATCCATTTGGGCGAGATCGCCGGTGATGAAGAAGCCGTCGGCGCGGAACTCCTCCTTCGTCTTCTCCGGCATGTTCCAGTAGCCCTTGAAGACGTTGCGGCCCTTCACCTCGATGACGCCGATCGCGCCGGTCGCGACTTCCGTGCCCGTCTCGGGGTCGCAGATGCGCACCGCCACACCCGGCAGCGGCAGGCCGACCGTACCGGCGCGGCGGTCGCCGTCATAGGGGTTCGACGTGTTCATGTTGGTCTCGGTCATGCCGTAGCGTTCGAGGATGCGCTGGCCGGTGCGGCTCTCGAACTCGACATGGGTCTCGGCGAGCAGCGGCGCGCTTCCCGAGACGAACAGGCGCATGTGGCCGACGAGCGCGCGGTCGAGCCTCGGGTCGGCGAGCAGCCGCGTGTAGAAGGTCGGCACGCCCATCATCGTCGTCGCCTGCGGCATGAAGCGGATCAGGTCGTCGACGTCGAGTCCGGGCAGGAAGATCATCGACCCGCCGGCGAGCAGGATGACGTTGGTGGCGACGAACAGTCCGTGCGTGTGGAAGATCGGCAGCGCGTGCAGCAGCACGTCGTCGCCGGTGAAGCGCCACTCGCCGACCAGCGCCTCGGCGTTGGAGAGCAAATTGTCGTGGCTGAGCATGGCGCCCTTCGAGCGCCCCGTCGTGCCCGACGTGTAGAGGAAGGCGGCGAGGTCGTCCGGCCCGCGTTCGGCGACAGCGTATTCCGCCGGCTGCGAGGCTGCCGCGTCGGACAGCGTGCCGCTGCCGTCGGCGTCGAGCGTGCGCAGTGCAGCGCCGGCCTTCTCCGCCACGGGCGCGAGCGCGGCCGCGCCGGCGCCGTCGCAGATCAGCAGCCGCGCCCCGGCGTCGGTGACGAAGTACTCGACCTCGGCCGGCGTATAGGCCGTGTTCAGCGGCAGGAAGACGAAGCCGCCCTGGACGCAGGCCGCGTAGACGGCAAGCGCCTCCGCCGACTTCTTCGCCTGCAGCGCCACCCGGTCGCCGGGCCCGACCCCGGCCGCGGCGATCGCATGGGCGAAGCGGCCGGCCATGTCGAGGAACGTTTGATAGCCGATCCGCCGCCCGTCCTTCAGCGCCAGGAAGGTCTTCTCGCTGCCGGCATGCGGGGCAAAGAGGGCGTCGTAGAGCGTGTTCGGCATGGAGGACTCCGGTCAGGCCGCCGCGGCGGGGATCGGTCCCTATCCAGCACCGCGACGCAGTGTCGGCAAGGGTAAAGATGGGGGTGGGGACGCATCCATCGGATGGCTGCACCGTATCAGACGCATGGACGGCTGAATGCGTCGCCCGCCTTCGGCGAAGAACGCGGTCCGGCGGTCTGTCGATGCAGAACAATCCATGAACAAAAGACTCGCGTGGTGCTCCAGATCTGGTATAGGCATCCGATGCCAAAGAAACGCGCACCATCGGATGAACTTCAGCGGCTCTCGCCGGATGCCGGTTCCGCAGTCGGCGGGGTTGGCGATCAGCTCTTGGTTTACGGAACCGCGCGGGGGCTTAAGATCGATGTTCGCTACAGCGGAGAGACGCTGTGGATGACGCAAAGGCAAATGGCCGATTTGTTCGGAATCGATGTGACGGGCATCTCTCGGCACATTGCGAACATCATTGAGACGGGGGAATTGAGAGAAGAAGGAAATTTGCAAAAAACGCAAATATCCCAAACGCGGCCGTCGACCTTGTACAGCCTGGATTTCGTAATTTCGGTTGGTTACCGGGTGAATTCCAAGCAGGCGACGCAGTTCCGGATCTGGGCCACGGAGCGGCTGAAGGAGCTTCTTCTCAAGGGCTGGAGCATCGATGCGGAGCGGCTTAAGAATCCGGAAGGACGAGACCACTTCAAGGAACTAAAGGAAGTCATACGGGATATCCGGGCTTCCGAGGCAAACGTCTATAGGGAAGTCCGCGGCATCTGCGCGCTCTGCCAGGACTACGATCCGCAGTCCGATGATTGGCGGCGCTTCTACGCACGAATGCAGAACTCGCTGCTCTGGGCGGTTTGCCAGATGACGGGGCCGGAGATCATCAAGTCGAGAGCGAATGCGCAATCGGAAAACATGGGTCTGACAAATTGGCCTAATGACAATATTCGCAAGGCCGACGTAATGATCGCCAATAACTATCTCGCAGAGCCCGAGATAAGAGCCAAGAACCGTCTGACGGTCATGCTCCTCGATTACTTCGAAGACCAGGTGGATCAACGCAGGCTCGTGACAATGACGGAAGCCGAGGCGAAACTGGTGGAGTTCATCAAGTTCAACGAACGACCGATCTTGACCCATCTCGGGTCCGTGAAACGCGAGTTGGCGGAAACACACGCCGAGCAGCAATACCGCCTCTTCAAGGAAAAACTGCGGGCTATTCGTCACTCTACGCCATAGCGCGCTAATCGTCGGAATTTCCGAGCATGATCGGTTTCGCATCCGAGACACACGGCTTGGGCGCCTCATCGCGCAATGTGCCTGGCGAGCGGAACAGATCCACTCGAAACCAGCCCCTCAGCCGTTCACTTGTCCTGCCTCTTTGCTAGGCACTGCCAATTCGGTCTAAAAGGATCGTCCGGCCTTCCGTCGGCCCTTCCGCGCCCATTTGAAAGAAGCTTCATGACCGATCGCATCCCCGTCTTCGACGGCCACAACGACACGCTGCTCAGGCTGCTCTCGACCGACGCGGCCAATGCCGAGGCGCTGTTCGTCGAAGGCGGCAGGGGCGGCCATATCGACCTGCCCCGGGCGCGGGCCGGTGGCCTTGCCGGCGGCATGTTCGCCATGTTCCCGCCGCCGGTGGAAAAACTCTCCTTCGATCCCGACCCGGAGGCCAAGTCCTACGACGTGCCGATGCCGGGCGTGCTGTCGCTCGGCGACGCCCGGGCGTCCACCTTCGCCATGGCCTCGATCCTGTTTAGGCTGGAGCGCGCCGGCGCGCTCGCCGTCTGCCGGTCCGCCGCCGACGTGCGCGCGGCGATGGCCGGCGACCGCCTCGCCGCCGTCTTCCACATCGAAGGCGCCGAGGCCATCGATACCCGGCTCGACACGCTCGACGTGCTCCATGCCGCCGGCCTGCGCTCGCTCGGCATCGTCTGGAGCCGGCCCAACGCCTTCGGCCACGGCGTGCCGTTCCGCTTCCCGTCGTCGCCCGACATCGGCCCGGGCCTCACCGACGCCGGCAAGGCACTGGTCAAGGCCTGCAACCGGCTCGGCATCCTGATCGACCTGTCGCATCTCAACGAGAAGGGCTTTCGCGACGTCGCCGCGCTTTCCGATGCGCCGCTGGTCGCCACCCATTCCAACGCGCATTCGCTGTCGCCGCATGCGCGCAACCTGACCGCTTGGCAGCTCGGCGCGATCCGCGAGACGGGCGGCATGGTCGGCCTGAACTTCGCCCCCGGCTTCCTGCGCGACGACGGCCGCATGACGTCGGCGACCGACGTCGAGATCATGCTGCGCCATGTCGATGCGCTGGTCGATGCGCTCGGCGAGGACGGCGTCGGCCTCGGTTCCGACTTCGACGGCGCCGTGGTGCCGGCGGCGATCGGCGATGCCGCCGGCCTGCCGGTGCTGCTCGACGCGCTGCTTTCGCGCGGCTACGGCCGCGAGCTGGTCGAGAAGATCGCCTGGAAGAACTGGCTGTCGATGCTGGAGCGGACGATCGGCTGACGGGCCAGAGCCGTCACGCCTTTGCGAACCGCTTCAGCCAGTCCTTGCCGGCGCCGCGCTCGCGGATGATCGACAGCGGGTCCTGGTGGTCGAGGCGCGAGCAGATGCGGTAGACCTCCAGCGTCGGCGCGTCCATCAGCCCGCGTTTGTAGAAGAACATCGCCGCCGCGTAGCGGGTGCGGCCCGACCACTGTTCGCCGAGCGGCGTGTTGACCAGCGCCCACTGCTCGGCGGTCTCGTCTTCGGCGTCGACGGCCATCAGAAGATCCCCGGCGGATTGGCGGTGCGCCGCGCCAGCTTGACGAAGGGCCGGGGCACGATCTTCGCCCGCTTCATCAGCTTCTGGTACTGCAGCTCGCGCATGGCATAAATCTCGACCCACAGGTCGTCGACGACCGTGTCGCCATAGGGCCGCTCCAGGCTGGCGATGGCGATGTTGCGCTTCGCCGTCGGCGACCAGATCGCGGCGCTGACCAGGCCGACCTCCTTCTTGCCGCGATGGTAGACGATGGCATGCTCGGCCGGCACGTTGCCCTCGATCTCCAGGCCGACCAGGACGTGGCGCAGCGTCTTGTCGCGCCGCGCCGCCTCGATGGCGCGGCGGCCGTTGTAGTGGCCGGCCTTGGCGGCATCGATCATGAAGCCGAGCCCGATCTCGTCGGGCTGGCGCACGCGGTCGGCGCGCACGGCGTGCTCTGCGGTGACGAAGTCGGCATTGGCGACGATCAGCCCGGCCTCGATGCGGGCGCGGTTCAGCGCCGTGTAGCCGATGGCGCGGATGCCGTGGATCCGGCCCGCGGCAAACAGCCGGTCCCACAGCGACAGTGCGGCTTCGGCCGGCACGAACAGCTCGTAGCCGAGGTCGCCGGTGAAGCCGGTGCGCGAGATGGTGACGCTGCCGCCCTCGTGGGCGAAGTCGGCGAGGTCGAAGGCCTTCAGCCGCTCGGCCGCGGCGAAGCCGGCGTCGCGCAGCACCGCCCACGACGTCGGGCCCTGGAGCGCCAAGCCGGCGACGGCCTCGGTCTCCTCCTCGATCGCAACCTCGTAGCCGACGGCGCTGTCGAGCAGCCACGGCAGATGCCGCTCCTGGCAGCACAGGCGAAAGCGGTCGGCGGCCAGCCGGAACAGCGTGCCGTCGTCGAGCACATGGCCCTCGTCGTCGCACCAGGCCGTGTAGTGGACGCGGCCGACGCCGAGCTTGGTCACGTCGCGCAGCGTCAGACGGTCGAGGAAAGCCTCCGCATCCGCGCCCTCGATGCGGTACTTCACCATCGGCGAGATGTCGAACACCGCGGCCTGGCTGCGGATGGCGAAGAACTCCAGCTCCTCGTCCCACAGCGACTGCGGCGCCTTGTAGCCGGCCCAGGTGTACCAGTCCTCCTGGCGACCCAGCGCCTCCAGCCGCGGCTGGAACGGCGAGGCCATGCGCAGCGTGCGGAAATGGTCCTGAGCGGCGTGGCGGGCGGGGAGGATCGTTGAATCCGTGGTCATGTTGGCGATACCTCGCGCCCCCTTCTGGCTTGGCGGCCATCTCCCCCACGCGGGGGAAGATCGGCTGTTCCGTGGGTGGCGTTTCTTCCACGACGGTGGCGATTGGCGAAAGCTGCAATGAAGTCCGATCTCCCCCCACGTGGGGGAGATGGCCGGCAAGCCAGAGGGGGGCGCCGTAGAGTGCCGACCGCCAGGGCAAGCTCGCTCACTTCGACCTCCTCGCCAAAATCGTCCGCGCCGCGTTCATGCCGGGCACGCCCGACACGCCGCCGCCCGGATGCGAGCCGGCGCCGCACAGATAGAGCCCGTCGACCGGCGTGTCGTAGCCCGACCAGCCGGCCACCGGGCGCGACATCAGCATCTGGTCGGCCTGCAATTCGCCATGGTGCCAGTGTCCGCCGGGTATCCTGTAGCGCCGCTCGATGTCGGCCGGCGTCATGAGCTCCGAATGCAGCACCGACCTGCCGATGCCTGGCGCATGTGCCTCCAGCCGCGCCATGATCGCCGCCAGAAGCTTCGGCCGGCCGACTTCCCAGCCTTCCTTCAACGCATAGGGCGTGTATTGGACGACAGCCGAAAGCACGTGCGCGCCGTCGGGCGCCAGCGACGGGTCCGACAGGCTCGGGATGGTGATCTCCATCACCGGTTCGGGCGAGAACGCGCCGTATTTGCAAGGGTTGAAGGCGCGCTCGACATGCTCGTCGGACGGGGCGATCACGAGGCGGCCCTTCAGCGCCTCTGCCGGCACGCCGTGGAAGGCGGGCAGCCGGTCGAGCGCCAGGTTGAGCTTCGCCGCGTCGCCCTTCATGCGGATGTTGCCGAGCTTGCGCACGAAGCCGGTGTCGACCGCGCGCGTGCCGACCAGTTCCAGGAACGTCGTCCTCGGGTTGATGCCGGAGACGACCGTCGAGGCCCTGATCTCCTCGCCGCCGGCCAGCGTCACGCCGGTGACGCGGCCGCGGTCGACGCCGATGCGTGCAGCGATCGCGCCCGTCCGGATCGTCACGCCGGCGGCGCGGGCCGCCGCCGCGATCGCCGCGGTAACCGCGCCCATGCCGCCCTTCGGCAGCGCCTGGGCGCCGGGCTTCCCCCCGACTTCGCCGCAGAGCCGATAGTAGAGACCGAGCAGCGAGGTCGGCGAGCGCGGCCCGAGATGGCTGCCGAGCACGGCGTCGAAGGCGATGAGCCCACGCAGGCGCTTGTCCTCGAGGTGCTCGTCGAGCACGTCGGTGACGTTCATCAGGAGCATGCGCAGGAAGTCGCGCATGTCCTCGCGACCGAGCCGGCGCAGCGAAAGCCCGGCCTTGGCCAGCGACGCCGTCTCGCCCATCGACATGCCGGAAAGGTCGGGCGGCCGGCGGGCGAGGAAGGGCTTCAGGATCCCGGCATAGCGGAGAAGCTGGGCGCGTAAGCCGCTCCACGCCGCGGCTTCCGCCGTCGCGGCTCCGGAAAGCCGCTCGCCGTAGGCGCCGTGCAGGACCAGCGCCTCGCCTCTCTCGGCCAGCGCCACCGAAGGCGTGTCGTCGGCGTCCAGCGACAGGCCGTGGCGGTTGAGCTCGAGGTCGCGCACCACGTCCGGGTGCAGCCGGTTGAGCACGTGGGCCAGCGCGGAAACCCGGAAACCCGGGGCGAAGGTCTCCGTCCGCGCCGCGCCGCCGACCGCGTCGGCCGCCTCCAGCACGGTCACCTTGCGGCCCGATTTGGCCAGCAGCGCCGCGGCGACGAGGCCGTTGTGTCCGCCGCCGATGACGATGGCATCAAATGACGTCATGGGCGTCGCTCATGTCCTTGGTGCCGCGCTTCAGGTCGCGCAGGATTTCGGCCGCGGCGTTGCGGCCGGGTGCTCCCATGACGCCGCCGCCTGGGTGGGTCGAGGAGCCGCATATGTAGAGGCCGCCGACCGGCGAGCGGTATTGCGCGTAGCCGGGCACCGGCCGGTTGAACAGCAGCTGGTCGAAGGTCAGTTCGCCCTGGAAGATGTTGCCTTCGGTCAGCCCGACCTCGGCCTCGAGCTCGCGCGGGGTGCGCACCTCCATGTGCACGATGCGCTCGCGGAAGCCCGGCGAATAGGCGGCGATCTGCGAAACGACGCTCTCGGCGAAGCCGTCGCGGTCGGCGTCGGTCCACTCGCGGCCCTCCACCTTCGGCGGGGCGTACTGGACGAAGCAGCTCATGAAGTGCTTGCCCGGCGGCGCCATGGTCGGGTCGAGCGTGGTCGGGATGACCATGTCGAGGAACGGGTCGGCCGACCAGCGCCCGGCCTTCCAGTCGTCGTAGGCGCGCTCCATGCGCTCGATGGAGTCGGTAAAGTGCATGTCTGCCTGGATGCAGGGCGAGCCCTCGGGCAGGGCGGGGAACTCGGGAAGCGAATCCAGCGCGATGTTGACCTTGCCGGACGAGCCGCGGATCTTGAAGTTCCTGACCCGGCGCAGAAAGGTCGCCGGCAGCTCCTTTTCCTCGACCAGCTTGAGGAAGGTTCGCTTCACGTCGGCATTGGAGACGACCAGTCTGCCGCGCACCTCGTCGCCGTTCGCCAGCACAACGCCCTCGGCCTTGCCGCCCCTGACGAGCACGCGCGCGACCTCCGCCTCGGTGCGGATCGTGCCGCCCGAGGCGCGGAAGGAATCGGCCAGCGCCCGCGTCACCGCGCCCATGCCGCCGCGGGCGAAACCCCAGGCGCCGACCGAGCCGTCGACCTCGCCCATGTAGTGGTGCAGGAGCACGTAGGCCGTGCCCGGCGACATTGGCCCGAGCGCGGTGCCGATGATGCCCGACAGGGCGAAGTTCGCCTTGATGACGTCGGTCTCGAAATATTCGTCGAGGAACTCGGCGATCGACATCGTCCAGAAGCGCAGCGTGAGTGCCATCTCCTCGGCCGACAGGCCGGCGAACTTTTTACCGAGATACATCAGTTCGCCGAGGTCGCGCGGGCGGAAGCTGGTCGGGTCCGGCGCGGTGCGCAGGAGCAGCGGCTGGATGAAGCGGCACTGCCGCGTCACGTCGCGGGCGTAGCGGTCGTAGGCCTCGGCGTCGCGCTTCGAGAAGCGGGCGAACTCGCGGCGGTGCGCGTCGTGGTCGCGGTAGTTGGCGAGGTAGTCGCCGTCCTGGGTGAACACCGCGCCGCCCTCGTAGGGGATCACCTGCAGGCCGAAGCGCGGCAGCTCCAGGTCGCGCATGATCTCGGGGCGGAACAGCGAGCAGACATAGGAGCAGTTGGAGTAGAGGAAGCCCGGCGTCAGCGAGCGGCTGACGGCGGCGCCGCCGATCCAGTCGTTCTTCTCGACGACGAGGACGTCGAGGCCGGCGCGCTGCAGGTAGCAGGCGTTGACCAGGCCGTTATGCCCGGCTCCTATGACGATCGCGTCCCAAATCTTCATCTGCCGCGGCCCTCTCGGTTGCGGCGGAATTTGCCACGCCGACGCCTTTCCTGTCCAGCCGTATTGAATGAATGTTCAACAAACGCTGTTGCAATTTCCCTTTCATGCGCTAGGCTTTGAGCAGTTCCAAACGACTGGGAAGCCCACTGCCGATGAGCTCCGGCCCCGACGCGGCACCCGAATACGACGATACCGCGATTCGCTTCCTCGAGGCGCTGTGGGGCGAGGGCTACCTGTCGCCGGGCGGCCCCGACGAGGTCGATCGCGTCGTTTCCGGCCTGACGCTGGAAGGCAAGCGCCTGCTCGACATCGGCTGCGGCTCGGGCGGCATCACCCTGCATCTCGCCGAAACGCATGGCGCCGCCGAGGCGACCGGCTTCGACGTCGAGCTGCCGGTGATCGAGGCGGCACGCCGCCGTGCCGCCGCGCGCGGCCTTTCGCCCCGCGTCCGCTTCGTCCAGGCGCCGCCGGGGCCGCTGCCCTTCGCCGACGCCTCCTTCGACGTGGTCTTCTCCAAGGACGCGCTGCTGCACGTGCCCGACAAGGATGCGCTGTTTGCCGAAATCTTCCGCGTGCTCGCGCCCGGCGGCGTCTTCGCCGCGTCGAACTGGATGATCGGCCACGACGGCGAGCCGTCGGACGAGATGAAGGCCTACGTTGCCGCCGAGGGCCTGTCCTTCTCGATGGCCTCGCCCGCCCGTTACCGCGCCGCGATGCAGCGCGCCGGCTTCCGCGACGTGGCGACGGTCGACCGCAATCCCTGGTATCGCGAGGTCGCGCGCGGCGAACTCGCCCGCCTCAGGGGGCCGCTCTACGAGACGGTGGCGGCGGTCGTCGGAGCGCCCTATGTCGACAAGAACATCAAGACCTGGGAAGCCATGCAGAAGGTGCTTGACAGCGGCGAGCACCGTCCCACTCATCTGCGCGGGTGGAAGCCCGCCGACGAAGAGCGGTAGCTGGCAATGTACGGATCGCCTCTCGCCATGAACACGCTGCCGCTGGATGACGAGGCTCCCGAGATCGAGAAGCCGGTCGATCAGGACAGGAAGAGCGAGGGCGAGCGGCGCGGCCGCAAGGCGTCCAAGGAACAGCGCCGCCAGCAGCTGATCGAGGCGACCATCGATTCGCTCGCCAGGCGCGGCTATTCCGAGACCACCATGGCCGACGTCGCCGACGGCGCCGGCCTGTCGCGCGGCATCGTCAACTTCCATTTCGAGAGCAAGGAAAAGCTGCTCGTCGCGACGCTGCAATACATGGCCGACGAGTATTCGTTGCACTGGCGCAGCGCGCTGGCGCGGGCCGGGCAGGAACCGGCCGACCGGCTGTGGGCGCTGGTCGCGGCCGATTTCGACCGCGCCATCTGCAACAAGCGCAAGCTCGCCGCCTGGTGCGCCTTCTGGGGCGAGGCGAAGTCGCGGCCGACCTACCAGGCGCTGTGCGGCGCCCGCGACGAGGCGTACCAGCAGGTCTTCGTCGATCTCTGCGCGGCGCTGAAAGGCGAGGGCGACTACGCGTTCGAGCCGAAGGCGCTGGCGCTGGCGCTCAGCGCCACGCTGGAGGGCCTCTGGCATCGCCTCATGATGGGCACGGAGAGCGTGACCCGCGAGACCTCCCTCCAGGCGGCGGCGGAGATGCTCGCATCCACCTTCCCCCGGCATTTCGCGCACGGCGCTTCAGGCGTTCAGCGGACGATACCGAAAGCATGACAGGAAAAAGAGAGGACGGAACGATGACGGTATTGACGGCAGGACGAACCATCACCCTCGCGCTCGGCGCGGCGCTCGCGGCCACGGTCGCCATCCCGGCCTTCGCCGAAGACAAGGAGCTGACGATCTTCGACTGGTCGGGCTACGAGGATCCCGCCTTCCATCCGAAATACGTCGCCAAGCACGGCGATTCGCCGACCTTCACCTTCTTCGGCGACGAGGACGAGGCGTTCGAGAAGCTGCGCTCCGGCTTCAAGACCGATCTCGCCCATCCCTGCTCGCAGAGCGTGGTGAAGTGGCGCGATGCCGGGCTGCTCGAGCCGCTCGACACCTCGAAGATCGCCGGCTGGAACGACCTCAATCCGGGCATCATGGCGATGAAGGATCTCGCCACGACGCCCGACGGCACCGTCTGGTTCATGCCCTGGGACTGGGGCAACACGGCGCTCACCTTCAACACCGAGAAGATCGACGAGAAGGACGTGACCTCGCTGAAGGCCTTCGCCGATCCGAAGTTCAAGGATCGCGTGTCGATCGGCGACAATGTCGACGACGCCTATGCGCTGGCGGCGCTGGCGATCGGCCTGAAGGACTGGACGCAGATGACGGAGGAGCAGTTCAAGCAGGCCTCCGACTTCCTGCGCGAGGTGCACAAGAACGTGCGCATCTACTGGGCCGACAACACCGAGATCGTCCAGGCGATGGGCGGCGGCGAGGTCGACCTGGCGTGGACCTGGAACGACGCCGGAACCCAGCTCTCCAACGAGGGCAAGCCGTTCAAGATCAAGCGCGACACCGACGAGGGCATCTCGACCTGGGTCTGCGGCTATGCGCGCGTCAAGGGCGGCGAGGGTAATGTCGACAAACTCTACGACTTCCTCTCGGCGGTGAACGACGATCCCGAGGTGGCGAAGTATCTCGTCAACGACTGGGGCTACGGCCATGCCAACGCCAAGGCGATGCAGGCGGTCGAACCGGCCGTGCTGGCCGAGAAGGGCTATGCCGACGTGGAGAAGTTCGTCGACAAGACGCTCTTCCAGTCGCCGCTTCCGTCCGACATGAAGTTGAAGATGATCGCCGAGTTCGAGAAGATCAAGGCCGGCTACTGAGCCGGCGGAGGGGGCCGAAATGTCTGGAGCCGTGCACGACTGGGCGAAGATCGCCGAAAGCGAGCCCTTGCCGGGTTTCGTCGGCAAGATCCTGCATTCCGATTCGATGAGCTTCGCCCTGTGGAAGATCAGGGCGGGCTCGGTCCTGCCCGAGCACAGCCACGTGCATGAGCAGGTCGTGCACATGATCGAGGGCGATTTCGAGATCGTCATCGACGGTGAAGCGCGGCGGCTCGGCCCCGGCATGGTGGCGGTCATTCCTTCGAATGCCCGCCATTCCGCCCGGGCACTCACCGACTGCCGCATCCTCGACGCCTTCCAGCCGGTGCGCGAGGACTACCGCAACGGGCTCAACGCCGCCGTCATCGGCGGCGGCCGCGGCTGAGGCGCCCGCGCATTCCATCCAGGAAAGACCAGATGAAAGCAGACGGCGGCGTCGACGTCGCGGTGGTCGGCGCCGGCTTTGCCGGTCTGGCTGCGGCGCACGAGCTCGTCGCGGCGGGGCTCGACATCGTCGTGCTCGAGGCACGCGACCGCGCCGGCGGGCGCGTGGAATCGCAAGCGAATGCGCTCGGCGAGCGCATCGACACCGGCGGCCAGTATCTGTGCGACGACATGGTCGAGGTGACGGCGCTGGCGCGCCGCTTCGGCAAGGATTTTCGCGAGACGCCGACCGCCGGCGAACTCGTCGTCGTCCCGCCGGACCCGGATACCGATCCGAACGACCTCTTCGGCATGCCGATCCGGCGGCGCATGAAGGCGCTCGATCCCGCCCATCCGGCGATCGCCGGCCTCACCGTCGCCGACTGGCTGTCGCGGCAACCCGAGCCGGAAGCGGTGCGCACGGCGTTCCGCTCGAGCATGGAAGGGCTGTGGTGCCTGCCGATCGACGAGGTTCCGCTCTGGTATCTCGTCTCCAACGACCGCCGCATCGACAACCGGCAATGGGAACTGCAGCATTTCCTCGGCGAGACGCTGCATTCGCTGGCCGAAGACGTCGCCGCCGGCCTCGGCGGCCGTGTCCGGCTGTCTGCGCCGGTGTCGCGCATCGGACGAAGCGCGGACGGCGTCGTGCTGTCGACGCCCGCCGGAGATGTGCGCGCCCGGGAAGTGCTTGTCGCGCTGCCGCCCGCGACCGCGGCGCGGATCGCCTTCGAACCGGCGCTGCCGCCGCGCCTCGCCGCCGCGCTCGGCGCCTGGCGCAGCGGCGCCGTGATCAAGATCCTGATCCGCTACGCGACGCCGTTCTGGCGCGGGCGCGGCCTCAGCGGCATGGTGACGTGGCGCGGCATGCCCGGCCTGTACGCCTGCGACGCGAGCCCCGACGCCGCGCACCCGACGCTGGTCGTCTTTTCCGGCGGCGCGCTGGCGCGGGTCTGGCACGCATTCCCTCCCGACGATCTTCGCAGCATCGTCACCGCCCATCTCGTCGAGGCGCTGGGCGACGAGGCCGCCGACCAGCTCGACTTCGTCTGCCGCGACTGGACCGGCGATGCCTGGTCGGGCGGCGCCTATTCGGACCTGATCGTCGACATGGCGGCGGTCGACGCCGAGGACGTCATCCGCGCCGGCGCGCCGCCGATCCGCTTTGCCGCGTCGGAGCTGTCGCCGTCCTATCCGGGCTATGTCGAAGGGGCGCTGATCGCCGGCAGGATGGCCGCCGGCCGCGTGATCGAGGCACTGGGCAGGCCACCGCCCGCCTGATCGGGCAATCGCTCGCGTCTTGATGTTTGTCCATATCTGGACTATATCCCGATCTGGAGGCGCGATGCGAGCGACCAGGACGAAGTCCGACGATGCGATCGAGCGGGGACCCGACCGGCTCGAGCCGTCGCGCTTCGCCGCGGCGAACCGCCGGCCGCTCAGCGCGCCTGGCATGCGGACCTTCCTCGCCATCGCCGACCTGTGGAAGCTCACCGAGGAAGAGCGGCGGCTCATGCTTGGCTATCCCTCGCGGTCGACCTTCCACAACTGGGCGAAACTCGCGCGCGAGCATGGCGAGTTCACCCTCGACGTCGACACGCTGACGCGGCTCTCCGCCGTGCTCGGCATTCACCAGGCGCTCGGCGTCCTCTTCGAGACCGAAGCCGCGGGGATCGCCTGGTTGCGCGGCCCGAACGCGGCGCTCGTCTTCGGCGGCCAGCCGCCGCTCAGGCTGGTGGCCAGCGGTACGCTTGACAACCTGCTCACGGTTAGGCGCTTCCTCGACGCCCTGCGCGGCGGCGGCGCGATCGGACCCAACGCGGCGGATCAGGATTTCGTGCCCTACGGCGCCACGGACATCATCGTCACGTGAGCGAGGCGCTGGCATCGGCGCCGCCGCGCATGCTGCGGCTGATCCCGTCGCGCTTCCCGCCGATCGGCCTGTTCGACACGGTCGCGACGGCCGCCGATCTCGCCGCGGTCATGGAACTCGCCGGCTGGACCAACGACCGGCTGGTGGCCGAGCGCATCGAGCGGTTGCCGCGGGCGGAGTGGGTCTACGGGCGGCCCAACGCCAGCGTGGTCATGGCCGCCTTCCTGCACGTCGCGCCGGCCGGCATGCGCTTCAACGGCCCCGAGCTCGGGGCTTGGTATGCCGGCGCCGACCTCGCCACCTGCGCGGCCGAGGTCGGCCACCATCTTCGCCGCGAGGCGGTATCGCGCGCTCTGCCAGGGCTCACGCGCACCTATCGGACCTATGCCGCTCGGCTGGAGGGCGATTTCGTCGACATCCGCGAGGCCCGGCAGTCCCGGCCAGAACTCTACGCGCCCGACAGCTATGTCGCCTCGCAGGCCTTCGGCGAGGCGGTGCGGGCGTCGGCTCGGGCGGGCATCCTCTACGGCAGCGTGCGGCTCAAGGGCGGCGTCAACGCCGCGGCCTACCGGCCGAGCCTGGTGCTCGACGTCGTCCAGGCGGAGCATTTCCGGATCGATGTCGAGGCGAAGGGCCGACGCATCGCCGTGGCCAAGCTCGGCTGACCGGCCGCTCGCTTCAGTCCGCCAGCGCCACCAGCGCGTCGGGGTCGTAGGCGACGCGGATCGGCGCGCCGACCGGGATGTCGTCGGCGCCGTAATTGTTGGTCTCCGACACCGAGAGCGGCTTTTCGAAGCCGGGCGCCTGGACGATCAGGTGGGTGATCT
>CALFXR010000195.1 GCA_937958475.1 uncultured Mesorhizobium sp.
GCCCGTGTAGCTCGAGCAGACCCGCTGAGATCGTTCGGCTTTCGCCTCCGCCGGCGCGCGCTGCGCCAAAAAGACAACACCCGCCGGGGGAGGAGGTCCGGCGGGTGTCGTTTTGTCGGCCAGCGATCGGGAGGAGGTGAACGCCGGCCTTATTCGCCTTGGCCTGGGAGGAGGATGGCCGCGGCTGAATTCCATGTCGTCGCCGTCTTCGGCGCCGTTCGCTCCCGGGAAACAACACCCGCCGGGGGAGGAGGTCCGGCGGGTGTCGTTTTGGTGGCCAACGATCGGGAGGAGGTGAACGTTGGCCGTATTCGCCGTTGCCTGGGAGGAGGTAGGCTTCGACGAAATTCCGTGGTCAGATCGACTTGCGGGCGACGAAGTTGATGTCGCCGCGGGCAATGCCGAGGTCAGAAAGCTCGCGGTTCGACAGGCGGTTCAGCTCGGAAACGGTTTCCCTGTAGCGACGCCAGTTGCGATAGTTGCGGATCAGGTTCATGGCACGTCTCGTTTCGTCTTTAGTTCGTTTCTTGCCGTCTTCTGTGTTGATGCGAAGATAGGCGCGTCGGATTCGTTTGGGTAGTCGCGTTGGTGCATAGCAGCATTGCGTTTTGTGCAATGCAACATCAACGGCAGGCGAGGCAGGCTCCGAACCCTGCCGGCGACGAATCGAATCTCTCGCAAGGTCAACGGCTTGCGTGCTATGAAGCCTTTGCGGCCGCAAAGGCCGGGCGGGGGAGAAGGCCGGCGAGATGGCGAGCTATGCGGTCCGCGTGAAGCGCGATATCGCGCGCTGGGTCGAACGAGGGCTCGTCGCCCCCGATCTGGCGCAGGTCCTGGCCGACGACATCGACGCCCACCAGCGAAAGTCGATCAGCTTCGGCGCGATCCTGGCGATCCTCGCCGCCCTCCTGTTCGCCGCTTCGCTGCTCATCTTCGTTGCCGCGAACTGGGAGGCCATGCCGCGCTTGTGGCGGGTGGGCCTGGTCTTCGCCGCGCTCGCGGCGGGCTACGTCGGCGGCGCGATCCTCAAGCAGCGCGGCCATCCCGCCTTCGCCGAGGCGCTCTGGCTGATCGGCGCGGCGGGCTTCGGTGGCGCCATCGCCCTGATCGGCCAGATGTACCACCTCTCCGGCGACGAGGCCCAGGCGATCCTCGTCTGGTGCGGCGGCACCGCGCTCGCGGCCATCGCCCTGCGTTCGGGGCCGCTCACCGCCGGCGCCGTGGTGCTGGCCGACGCCTGGCTGGCCATGCTCGGCCTCGAGTTCTGGGCCTCGACGCCGTTTCCATACGGGTTCGCCGCCGTCGCCCTGGTGCTGTGGGCGATCTCCTACTGGACCGACAGCAAGGTCGCGCGGCACCTGATCCTCCTGTCGGTCGACTTCTACCTCGTTCTCCTCGCCATCGAGGTGAACATGTTCGTCGTCTCGGTCCTGCTCGCCATCGCCGCGGCCGCCATGTTCGCCTTCGCCGTGATGCGGCCGGCGGACGCCGAGCGCATCGCCCGCCTCGACGGGCGGCTGCCGCTGCACGGCCTGATCGGCTTCCTCACCGGCATGACGCTGCTGCAGTTCGGCATGATCGACGAGGTCGGCGCGCTGGTCGCCGCCGCGGCGGTCTCCTTCGTCGGCATCGCGGCGGCGCTATACTCCGGCGGGCGCGACAGCCGCGCCGTGCGCTGGGTCGCCTATCTCGGCTTCGGCTGCCAGCTCGTCTTCACCTATGTGGTGACGCTCGGCACCATGCTCGGCACGGCCGGCTTCTTCCTGCTCGGATCGGTGACGCTCGCCGTCCTCGCCTGGGTCATCATCCGGATCGAGCGCCGCGTCGCCGAAGCGGCAGCGCCTGAAGGAGCCAAAGCGTGATGCGCGCCAACCGCCTGCTCATCGCCGCCATCGCCCTGTCGCTCGTGCAGATCGGCTTCCTGACCTGGATGATCGCCGGCCGCGCCGCCATCCTGAGGAACGGCACGGAGGTGCTGCTGCGCATCCGGCCGATCGACCCGCGCGACCTCCTGCGCGGCGACTATGTCGTGCTTTCCTACGACATCACTCAGATCCCGGTCTCGCTCATCGGCAACGTGCCCCAGGACATGACCGAGACCGAGGAGGGACCGATCTATGTCCGCCTGGCGAAGGGCGCGGACAATCACTTCACCGCGGTCGCCGCGAGCCTCGGTGCGCCGCCGTCGGCGCCGGCCGCTTCCGGCGAAGTCGACATCAGGGGCTACCTGTCGTCCGGCTGGAGCCTCGCCCGCGACGCCGTCGTCAATCCGGACTACGGCATCGAGCGATTCTATCTGCCCGAAGGCGAGGGCCTGGCGATCCAGAACGACATTCGCGAGCGGCCCTTCTCCATGCGGGTCGCGGTGGCGAAGGACGGCGCGGCGCAGATCAAGGCCCTGCTCGACGGCGATACCGTGCTGTTCGAGGAGCCGCTCTATTAGGCGCGCGGCGAGAAGCCGGGGTCGGCCGCGATGACCGAGGAGACCTTCGACCTCCTGATCGTGATGTGGGTCGTTCTGGCGCTGCTGCTCGCCCCGATCCAGCTCGTCGTCGTTCCGGCCTACGGACGACACCGCAGCGCCAGATGGGGCCCGGAGATGGGCAACCGGCTCGGCTGGATCGTCATGGAGCTGGTTTCGCCCATTGCCTTCCTCGCTCCGCTGGCCGCGGGCTTGTTCGCCGGCGCCTATACGGCGCCGATCTACGTCTTCGCCTTTCTCTGGACCGCCCACTACGTCAATCGCTCGCTGGTCTATCCGCTGGCCATGCGCACCTCGGTGAAGACCATTCCGGTGGCGATCGTCGCCAGCGCCATCCTGTTCAACGCGGTCAACGGCTGGACGAACGGCTACTATCTTGCCAGTCCCTGGGCGGACTATGGCGCGGAATGGCTGCTCGACCCGCGCTTCATCGCCGGGCTGACGCTGTTCCTCCTCGGCGCGGCCATCAACATCGATGCGGATAGGCGGCTGATGCGCCTGCGCCGGGGGACGAAGCGCACCGACTACGTCATTCCGCAGGGCGGGCTATTCCGCTGGGTTTCCTGCCCGAACCATCTGGGAGAAATCATCGAGTGGAGCGGCTTCGCGCTGGCCTGCTGGAACTTGCCGGCGGCGGCTTTCGCCATCTGGACGGCCGCCAATCTAGGCCCCCGCGCCTGGGCGCATCATCGCTGGTACCAGCGCAAGTTCGCCGACTATCCGCCCAGCCGCAAAGGATTGATCCCATTCCTTCTCTGATCGCGGAGGCGAAATGCGCGTCGCGGTGACCGGCGCGACCGGCCACCTCGGGGCCAACGTCGTGCGCGCCTTCCTCGCCCGGGGCCACGACGTGCGTGCGATCGCGCGCCGCGTCGACGGCTCCGCGCTTCACGGACTGGCGCTCGAGCGCGTCGCCGCCGACGTCCTCGACCTGCCTGGGCTCGTCGCGGCCTTCGCAGGATGCGACATCGTCGTCCACCTGGCCGCCAGGATTTCCATCCGCGGCGATCGCGACGGGGAGGTCAGGCGCACCAATGTCGAGGGCACCCGAAACGCGGCCGCGGCGGCGCGCGCTGCCGGCGTCGGCCGGTTCGTGCATGTGAGTTCCGTTCACGCCATGAGGCTGGACGCCGTCGAAGGCATCGCTGACGAAAGCCGGCCGCTGGTGGGCGCGGGCGCCTTCGCCTACGACCGGTCGAAGGCGGAAGGTGAGCGCATCGTGCTCGGCGCGGCGGCGGAGGGGCTCGACGCGCTCGTCCTGCGCCCCACCGGCATCATCGGTCCCCACGACTTCAGGCTTTCGCGGGCGGGGGCGATGCTGCGCGAGTTCTTCCGCGGCGAGCGACCGTTCCTGATCCCCGGAGGCTTCGACTGGGTCGACGCACGGGACGTCGCGGCCGCGATCGTCGCCGCCGTGACGCGGGGACGGGCCGGTCAGGCCTACCTGCTTTCCGGCAACTGGGTGTCGATCGCGGACCTCGCGCGTCTCTGCGGCGAGGTCGGCGGCCTCGGCAGGAGCCGTATCGTCCTGCCGCGCTGGATGGCGATGGCGGCCCTGCCGTTCGTCGAAGCCCTGGCGGAGATTCGGCGGAGCGAACCGCTGTTCACGCGCGAGTCGCTCGCCGCGGTGGCCTCCAACACGCGCAGCCTCTCGTCGCGAAAGGCAGCCGACGAACTCGGCTTTGCGGCGCGGCCGGTCGTCGAGACGCTTCGTGACACGCTCGACTGGTTGAAGACGGGCGATTTCGGCTGACGGCCGGCCGCCATCGGACGGTCATCGAATCCGGCGACGTAAAAAATGAGGCTGGAGCCGTCTTCCTCGGTTCCGAGAAATTCGCTATCCATCGCGTCGCATCCAGCTTCCAAAAAGGGAAAACGCACGGCCGATGTGCGGGCAATCGCCCGGGCGATTGGTTTGTGGCGGCTGGCCGGATCGTCGATAGAGGAGTGGAATACGTGCGAATTCGTTATACGTTTGCGGTTGCTTGCATCGGCGCGACGGCGCTTTCGAACCTCGTTGCGGCGCCGGCCGCGCAGGCCACCGACTGGTTTGTCGCCGATGGCGAGCCTTGCGACGCCGTTTGCTCGAACAACAACATGTTGGCGATCTCTTCCGGCGCGTTCAAGAACGGCGAGCTCTTCTTCGTCTGCGCGGCTGACTCGGCGGGCGAAGGTGTGCGCCCCGGTTTCAACCTGCAGCCGAAATGGGCCAACATCTGCATGGTGCCGTGGGGCAAGGACGCACGCCGCGAGACCGACTACCTCTGCGCCTGCGAATGACCGAGGCCGGCGCGCCGGCCGTCCGCCGGCGCGCCGGGCACTTCTCGCACTGACGGCGGCCGGATCGATGGCCCGTTCGATTGAATTCGTCCGGGAAGGCTGGTGCGGATGAAG